>JBKJQD010000161.1:0-10743 GCA_046594125.1 Aestuariivirga sp. | reverse complement strand
GTCATCATTGCCGCGCAATCCAGGCGCCGAGCTTGGCGCGTTCCTCGATCGTCATTGCCGTCTTGTTGCCGAGCGGCATGGCGCGGTTGCGGACCGCCTGGGTGTCAATCTGCGCTGCATAGCGCCGCAGGTTTCCGATGGTTTCAAGCTCGATGCCCTTGGGTGCCGCCTTGATCGTCGCGTCACTGGGCCTGGCCGCGTGACAGGCGGCACAGCGCTGCTGGACAATGGCGAGCGCTTCGGCATCACTGACATCTCCGTCATAGGTCAAGGCGGTGACGGGTGATGTCATAAGCAGTGCGGCGGCCAGCGCCATTCCAATGACCGGCAGGGTCCAGGCGATTTCATTTTGCGGGTCTCCGGTTTCGGTGCGGACCAGAAAGTATCGCGCCAGCCCGCCGGCGATGACAATCAATCCCGCCAGCAGCCAGCTTTGCGGATGGCCGGTGATCATCGGATAATGGTTGCTGACCATCATCAGCAAGACCGGCAATGTCAGGTAGGTGTTGTGCAGGGAGCGCTGCTTGCCGATGACGCCGTATTTTGGATCGGCCGCCTCGCCGCGCAACAGGGACGCGGTGATCTTGCGCTGGTTGGGGATGATGACCGCGAAGACATTGGCCGCCATCAGCGTGCCGATCAGGGCGCCGATGTGAATGAAGGCGCCGCGGCCCGAGAAGACATGAGTAAAGCCATAGGCAGCGGCAAGAATCATGACGAAGACGGCAAGCGCCAGAAGACCGGTGTTGCGGCCAAGTGGCGAGCGGCAGAGGCCGTCATAGACGATCCATCCGGCGATGAGTGCGGCAATGGCGATGGCAATGGCCTGCCACTGGCCAAGCGCCATGGCGGCCGGATCGATGAGATAGGTATCGGCCTGCAAGTAATACTGCACGATGAGCAGGATGAAGCCGGTGACCCAGGTGAGATAGGCCTCCCATTTGAACCAGATCAGATCCTTGGGCAGCGATGCAGGTGCGGTCAGGTATTTGCGGACGTGATAGAAACCGCCGCCGTGAACTTCCCAGGCCTCGCCCGCAACGCCGGGTGCCAGGCCCTCGGATTTGCGCAGCGAGAAATCAAGCGCCACGAAATAGAAGGACGTGCCGATCCAGGCGATGCCGGCAGTCATGTGGCCCCAGCGCAGCAGCAGGTTCGGCCAGTCGAGGCTAAGCAGCGGCGATGACGACAGCCACCACGAGGTGGCCAAGGCGACGAAAATGACCGGCAGCGTCCAGGCGATCTTGTCCAGCGGATCGCCCACTTCATGGTGCACCAGAAAGTGGCGCAAGGCCGCTCCGGCGATCACGACGAGGCCGGCGAGCAGCCAGGCGTTAGGCGCATCAGTCAGCATGACGAAGTGGTTGCTGACCATCATCAGCAGCACCGGAAGAGTGAGATAAGTATTATGCAGCGACCGCTGCTTGCCGATGGCGCCGAGACGCGGGTCCGGCGTTTCGCCAGTGATCAGGGACGCGGTGATCTTTCTCTGGTTGGGGATGATCACCAAGAAAACATTTGCCGCCATGATGGTGCCGATGAAGACGCCGATGTGGATGAAGGCACCGCGGCCGGAAAAAATGTGCGTGAAGGCATAGGCGGCGATCAGGATGAGCGCGAAGACACAGGCTGCCAGTGCGCCGGGATTTTTGCCAAGGCTTGAGCGGCAAAGGCCGTCATAGACGTACCATCCGGCGATGATCGAGATGACCGAGACGGCAATCGCCTGCCAGGGCGCCAGCGCCAGAACGGCGGGATCGATGAGATAGGCGCGGGCCTGCACATAGTACTGCACGACAAGCAGCAGGAAGCCGCTGACCCAGGTGAGATAGGCCTCCCACTTGAACCATGTCAGGTGCTCCGGCATTTGTTTGGGTGCGGAGAGATATTTCTGGACGTGATAGAAGCCGCCGCCGTGAACTTCCCATGCCTCGCCGCCGACGCCTGAAGGCAGGCCATCGGGTTTCTTCAGCGAGAAATCGAGCGCCACGAAATAGAAGGACGTGCCGATCCAGGCGATGCCGGCAATCATGTGCCCCCAGCGGAAGAGCAGGTTCAGCCAGTCGGCGATGAAGGGGTCCAAGCCGTTTGTCCTCAATCATGCTTCCCCCTCTCCCGCACGCATGTGGGGAGAGGGAGAACATGGTCGCTTGCTTACTGCGGCAGCTGGTCGTCAACGCCTTTGATATAGTAGTTCATGCCGCTCAGTTCCTCATCGGAAAGCGACTTGCCGGCTTCGCCCACGACTGAGCCGTCCTGCTTGGTGACCGGCCCCATGAAGGGCAGCAACTCGCCGGACTTGATCTTGGCGACCGAGTCCTCGGCCATCTTCTTGACGTCATCGGGCATGTTGGTGAAGGGCGCCAGCACCACCATGCCGTCCTTCATGCCGCCCCAGGTGGAGCCAGATTTCCAGGTGCCGTCCATCACCGCCTTGACGCGGGCCACGTAGTAGGGGTCCCAGTCATCGGTGTTGGCGGAAAGCTGGGCTTTCGGCGCGAACTTGATCATGTCGGAGGACTGACCGAAACCGAGCTTGCCCTGTTCCTCGGCGATCTGCAGCGCGGCGGTCGAGTCGGTGTGCTGCACCATGATGTCGGCGCCCTGGCCAAAGAGTACTTTGGCGGCATCGGCTTCCTTGCCCGGATCATACCACGAGTTCACCCAGACGATCTTCACCTTGAAGCTGGGGTTCACCGACTGGGCGCCGAGCATAAAGGAATTTATGCCCATGACCACTTCCGGAATCGGGAAGGAGACGATGTAGCCGGCGACACCCGACTTCGACATCTTGGCGGCGATCTGGCCCATCACATAGCGGCCTTCATAGAAGCGCGCGTTATAGATCGCCACGTTGTCAGCCATCTTGTAGCCGGTGGCATGCTCGAATTTCACGTCCGGGTATTTGGCGGCGACCTTGAGGGTCGGGTCCATGAAGCCGAAGGACGTGGTGAAGACGATCTTGCAGCCTTCGCGCGCCAGACGCTCGATGGCACGCTCGGCGTCGGGGCCTTCGGCGACGTTTTCGAGGAACACGGTTTCGACCTTGCCGCCCAGTTCTTTCTCGACCGCCTTGCGGCCAAGATCATGCTGGTAGGTATAGCCGCCATCACCCACCGGGCCCACATAGACCCAGCAGGCCTTCAGCTTACCAGCCGCCTGCGCGGCACCCGCCGACACGCTCAGTGCCAGGGCCGCCGCCATTGCCATCCATATTTTCATGTCGTTCTCCTTGTCATTGCCCATTCCCGCAGCCGTTGTTTTAACTGCTTCGTCCCGGCTGCAGGCCTGTGGCGAAGCATGAATTGCCTAGCGGTCCGGCACGAAGGGCTGACCGAGGCAAGCTGGTGTGTTGGCCCTCGTGAGAGCCCGGTTACCCGATATCACGACCAGCGCCAAGATGGTCACGACATAGGGAAGCGACGACAATAGCTGGGATGGAACGCCGATGCCATTTGCCTGCAGCGAAAACCCCAGAATTGTGATGGTGCCGAAGAGATAGGCGCCAATCGCCAACCGCCATGGCAGCCATGAGGAGAAGACCACCAATGCCAAGGCGATCCAGCCGCGCCCGGCGGTCATGTTTTCAATCCACTGTGTCGTGTAGGCGAGCGACAGATAGCCGCCCGCCAGGCCGGAACAGGCGCCGCCGAACATGACCGCCAGATAGCGCACGCCAATGACACTATAGCCCAGCGCATGGGCCGACTGGTGGCTGTCGCCCACGGCGCGGATGATGAGGCCGGTCTTGGTGCGGAACAGGACATAAGCCACCAGCGCCACGATGGCCAGTGACGCATAGACCAGGATGTCCTGCCCGAAGAAAATTGGGCCTATGAAGGGAATGTCGCTCAGCAGCGGAATGTGGAACTTCGCCAGCTTGAGGCCGGGCTGGCCGACGTAGCCTTCACCAATCAGGCCGGAAAGGCCGAGACCCAGCAGCGTCAGCGCCAGACCGGTCGCCACCTGATTGGACACCAGTGTGAGCGTCAGAAAGCCGAACAGCAGCGACAGCGCAACACCAGCCGCAATGGCCGCGAGGATGCCGATGAGCGGCGAGCCGGTGGCCAGCGCCGCGCCAAAGCCGCAGACCGCACCCACCGCCATCATGCCTTCGATACCCAAATTGAGGACGCCGGAACGCTCCACCACCAGTTCGCCGATTGCCGCCAATAGAAGCGGCGTCGAAGCGGTGATGATGGTGAGGACGACGGAGAGAAACTCGTTCATGCGCGCAGCTCCGTAGCACCAAGTCCCACGAGTTTCAGCCGGTAGAGAATGAGTGAGTCGCAGGCCAGGATGTAGAACAGCAGGATGCCCTGGAAGACGCGGGCCGTCTTGTCGGAGATGCCCAATGCGACTTGCGCCGCTTCGCCGCCCAGATAGCTGATCGCCAGTGCGAAAGCGGCGATCAAGGCGCCCACCGGATTGAGGCGGCCAAGGAAGGCGACGATGATGGCGGTGAAGCCATAGCCCGGCGAAATGCCCGGCTGCAATTGGCCAACCGTGCTCATCACCTCGCAAATGCCGGCAAGGCCTGCGAGCCCGCCGGACAACAGAAAGCAGAACCACACTGTCTTTTCACGCGAGAATCCGGCGAAGCGCCCGGCGCGCGGCGCAACACCCTGCACGCGGATTTCAAAACCCTTCAGTGTACGACCCATCAGGAAGGCCAGGGCGATGACGGCAAGTATGGCCAGAACCGCGCCCAGGTTGATAAAGAGCGGACCGCCCAGCGAGGAGGGCAGAAGCTGGAAGCTTGGCAGGGTCTGCCAGCCGCTGAAGCTGATGGTTTTGGGAAAATTGTAACCCTTGGGGTCACGCCAGGGCCCGCGTACCAGCCAGTCGAGGATAAATTGCACGACATAGACCAGCATCAGGCTCGTCAAGATTTCATTGGCGCTGAAGCGGTTCTTGAGGAAAGCCGGAATCGCCCCGAAGGCCATGCCGCCGATCATGCCAAGGGCCAGCATCAAGATGAGCGTGAATGGCGTTTGCATTTCGGGGAAAAACACCGGGATCGCGCCGCCGGCAATGGCGCCCGCCGTAAGTTGGCCCTCGGCACCGATGTTCCAGACATTGGCGAGGTAGGACACACCAAGGCCAACGCCGATCAGGGCCAGCGGCGTTGCCTTGATGATCAGCTGCTCGATTGACCATGCGGTGGTCAGCGGCTCGACAAAGTAAATGTAAAGAGCGTTGAAGGGATTGAGGCCGCGCAGCGCGAAGATGATGCCGCCGGTGACCAGCGTCAGTACGATGGCGACGAGCGGCGAGAGCAGTGCCATGCGCCGCGAACGCTCTGGCCGTTTCTCAAGCACCAGCCGCATGGGCGTGCTCCCTGGTTTCATGGGCGCCGGCCATCAGCAAGCCGATCTTCTCGGCGGACATTTCGGCGGAGGCTTGCGCCTCCGACAGCTGGCCGCGCGAGATCACGGCGATGCGGTCGGCCACCTCGAAGATTTCATCGAGGTCCTGGCTGATGACCAGAACCGCCGAACCAGAGCGCGACAGGTCGATCAGCGCCTGGCGGATGGTGGCGGCGGCACCGGCATCAACACCCCAGGTCGGCTGGTTGACCACCAGAATTCCCGGCTTGCGGTCCAGTTCGCGGCCGATGACGAATTTCTGCAAATTGCCGCCCGACAACGCGCGGGCTTCGGGATCGGGCTTGCCCTTGCGCACGTCGTAGGACTTGATGACGCGCTCGCAGATGTTTGCCGCTCCGCCCTTCTGCACCATGCCGGATTTCACCAGCGTCAAGTCGGACGAATGGCGCGTCAGGATGACGTTTTCGGACAGGCGGAAGGCCGGCACGGCGCCATGGCCCAGCCGCTCCTCGGGAACGAAGGCCGCGCCGGCGTTGCGCCTGGCATTGACGCCAGCGTGGCCCATGGCCAGGCCATCGATCAGCAGCATGCCATCGCGTTCTAGCGAGCGCTCGCCGGAGATGGCATCGAAAAGTTCCGACTGGCCGTTGCCCGCCACACCAGCGATGGCGACCACCTCGCCCGCCTTGACATCGAGCGTCACGTTTTTGAGGGCGACGGAGAACTGGCTTTCGGGATGGAGATTGAGTTGGTCAAGCCTGAGCCGTGCCTCGCCAGTGGAAACATTTCGGCCACCGCGCACCACATGGATATCGCCGCCGACCATCAGCTTGGCGAGGCTGGAAGCCGTCTCCTTTGCCGGATCAACACTGGCGACAACCTTGCCGTGGCGCAGGATGGTGGCGCTGTGGCACAGGCGCTTTACCTCTTCGAGACGGTGGCTGATATAGATGACCGCGCAGCCTTCCTTTGCCAGACGGCCCAGCACGATGAATAGCTGATCCGCCTCTTGCGGCGTCAGCACCGCGGTTGGCTCGTCCATGATCAGCAGTTTCGGTTCCTGCAACAGGCAGCGCACGATTTCGATGCGCTGGCGTTCGCCAACCGAGAGATCGGCAACCACGGCGGCGGGTTCAAGCGGCAAGCCATAGTCCTTCGAGACGCGGGAGATCTTCTCCGAAAGCTTGGCCATGTTGAAATCGCCGGACATGGCGAGAGCGATATTCTCGGCTACCGTCAGGGCTTCGAACAGGGAGAAGTGCTGGAACACCATGCCGATGCCAAGCTTGCGGGCCGCGGCGGGATTGGCGATGGCGACCTTCTGGCCCTTCCAGCGGAACTCGCCCGACGTAGCTTGCAGCGCGCCATAGATCATCTTGACGAGGGTCGATTTGCCTGCACCGTTTTCGCCGAGGAAGGCGTGGATTTCGCCGGGCTTCACGCGCAGCGTCACATCATCGTTGGCGCGTAGCGTGCCGAAGATTTTCACGACATGCAACGCTTCGAGGAGATACTCCGGTTCCTGGCTCATGCCGTGCCCCGCACGCGTGGCGTCTCGACGGAAATCTGGTGCCGGGCCAGCGCCTCATCAAGCGATACGATCTGTGCCGCGGTGGCGAGTGCGATGGCAGCGGGTTCCTTCGAGGCGATTGCGGCGATGCCGATTGGGCAGATCAGCGCGGCGATGCGGTCGCCGGCGATACCGCCCTCGCGCAGGCGCTTCTCGAAGCGGGCGCGCTTGGTGGCGCTGCCGATGAGGCCCACATGGGCGATGGCCGGGTTTTGCAGCGCCGCACCGGTGATTGCCAGATCAAGCGCATGGCTATGAGTCATGATGAAGACCAGGCTTCCTGGCGACGCATCGGCGAGAACGGCAAGCGGATCGTCCGGTTTGATTGCGGTTACGTTGCGCGGCGTGGCGCCGGGAAACGCCGATGCCCGTGCATCAATCCACACAACGTCAAAGTCAAACGGTGCCAAGGCAAGAATCAGCGCCCTGCCGACGTGGCCCGCGCCAAACACCAAGACCGGCCTCGGCTTCGCACCGGCTTGTGAAGCGCGCTCATGCACCGTGTCCAGCGAAGTCCGGTCGAAGACCTCGGTCAGGAGATCAACGCGGCCACCACAGCACTGGCCGAGTTCCGGGCCTAAAGCGTGACTGGTGCGGCGCGAGCCGGCACCCTTGGGCAGCATCGTCTGGGCGGCGGCGATGGCCCGCCACTCCAGCGCTCCGCCGCCGATGGTGCCGTGGTAGCCGTCGGGTGTCACCACCATGCGGGCACCTTCGTCACGCGGCGCCGAACCTTGCGTGGCCACGACCGATACGAGCGCGCAACGCCCTTGCCGTTCCAGCACATCCAGAATGTGCCCCCAGACCTTCATGCCGAAATTCCCCTCACCGCCCGCAATATGGCCTCAGGAGTGGCGGGCGCGTCAAGCGCTGGAATCTGACCAGGTTTCAGGCTGGCGATGGCGTCGAAGATCGCCGTCCACACGGAGATGCCGAGCATCAGCGGCGGTTCGCCCACCGCCTTGGAGCGATAGATGGTGTTTTCCTTGTTGCCTTTCGACTCGTAAAGCCTGACGCGAAAGTCCTGCGGCACATCCGACGCACAGGGAATCTTGTAGGTGGAGGGCGCGTGGGTACGCAGTTTGCCTTGCGCGTCATAAACCAGTTCCTCGGTGGTGAGCCAGCCCATGCCCTGCACGAAGGCGCCCTCGACTTGCCCGATGTCGATGGCCGGATTGAGTGAGCGCCCGACGTCGTGGATGATGTCGACGCGGTCAACACGCATTTCACCAGTCATGGTGTCGATGGTCACTTGCGAGCAGGCGGCACCATAAGCAAAGTAAAGGAAAGGCCGGCCCTTGCCTTTGGCGCGGTCCCACTGCACTTTTGGCGTGGCATAGAAGCCAGTTGATGACATCGAGATGCGCGCCATGTGGGCCTTCTTCGCAAGTTCGCCAAAGCTCATGCTATGGTTGCCGGCGACGACCATCCCATTTTCAAAACGGATGCGCGGCTTCGGCACCTTCCAGGTTCTGGCCGCAAAATCGGTGAGCCTTGCCTTGATGGTGGCCGCCGCGTTTTTGGCGGCCATGCCGTTCATGTCGGCGCCGGAGGATGCGGCGGTGGCCGATGTGTTGGGCACCTTGGCGGTGGTCGTGGCGGTGATGCGCACAAGGTCGACGCCGATGCCGAATTCCTCGGCCACCACCTGCGCCACCTTGGTATAGAGGCCCTGCCCCATCTCGGTGCCGCCGTGATTGAGATGCACCGAACCATCGGTATAGACATGCACCAGGGCACCGGCCTGATTGAGGTGCGTGAGCGTGAAGGAAATGCCGAACTTGACCGGGATAAGCGATATGCCCTTGCGCAGCACCGGGCTTTGCGCATTGAAAGCGGCCATCGCTTGGCGGCGGTCGCGATAATCGGATGAGGCTTCAAGCTGCTCGATGATTTCGAGTGCGATGTTGTCCTCGACCTTCATGCCATAGGGCGTCACGTCGCGGCCATCGCCATAGAGATTGCGCTTGCGGATATCGAGCGGGTCTTCGCCCTGGCGGATGGCGATGGCCTCCATCATGCGCTCGGCGAAGACCATGCCCTGTGGCCCGCCGAAACCCCGAAACGCAGTGTTCGAGACGGTGTTGGTCCTGAGGCGGCGCGTGGCGATGCGCAGGGCCGGATAAAAATAGGTGTTGTCGGCGTGGAACATGGTGCGGTCGCAGATGGCGTTGCTCAAGTCCGCCGAATAGCCGCAGCGCGACAGGAAGTCGACATCGACCGCCGTGATGCGGCCCTTGCGGTCATAGCCCGCACTATAACTTACCTTGAAATCATGGCGCTTGCCGGTGAGCATCATGTCTTCATCGCGGTCGAGGCGGCACTTCACCGGGTGGCCGGTCAGGCGCGCCGCCAGCGCCGCCAGACAGGCCCATTGCGCCGCCTGGCTTTCCTTGCCGCCGAAGGCGCCGCCCATGCGGCGGCATTCGCAGGTGACCATGGCGTCGGGGAGCTTCAGCATGCTCGCCACGAGATGCTGCACTTCGGTGGGGTGCTGGGTCGAGGTATGGACGGTCATGGCGCCATGCTCTTCGGGCAGCGCCAGGCTCACCTGACCTTCAAGATAGAAATGCTCCTGGCCGCCGATGAGGAAGGTTTCCGCGACCCGGTTGGCCGAAGCTTTGAGTGCCTTGGCGACGTCGCGGCGTTTGAAAGCATAGGGTTCGCCCACGTCGGCGGTCTGCATCGCCACGGCGTCATCGACGGTGACGGCCGGCGGCTGAGCAGCGATTTCGATACGGGCGAGGCGCGCGGCGCTACGGGCGGCGTCGCGGGTTGCGGCGACAACGGCGAAGATCACCTGGCCGTGAAAGGCGATGGCGCCATCGGCGAGAATCGGATCACCGCCAATCGACGGGCTGCAATCATTGACGCCGGGAATATCCTTGGCGGTGAGCACGGCAACGACGCCGGGTGCGGCGCGCACCGCAGCAAGATCGAGTGCCGTGATCTTTCCGAAAGCCCCTTCGCGGGCATAGCCCGGATAGACATGCAAGAGCCCGTCTGGCTCGCGCATGTCGTCGATATAGATGGCGTTGCCCTGCACATGCAGAACGGCGCTGTCGTGGGCAAGGCCAAGGCCTACTGTTACAGGAAAGCGCGGGGCGCGGACCATGTCAGGCGACCTCCTTGCGGAGCCCCGTCACGCGCATTGCACCACTTGTGGCACCGGCAATTTCCATCAGCGCCTTGCGCAGCAGCGACTGGATGACCTCGGCGCGATAGGCAGCCGAGGCCCGCATGTCGGAAATCGGCTGGAAATCCCCGGCCAGCATGGCGATGACCTTCGGCCATGATTGCGGCTGGTCGAGTGACAGGCCCACGAGTGCCGCCTCGGTGCGCGGCGCCCGCCTGGGCGTCGGCGCCAGACCGCCGCAGGCGATGCGGGCGGAGCGCAACACGCGGCCATCGAGTTTGAACTTGAAGGCGGCCAAGACCGCCGAAATATCCTGATCGAAGCGCTTGCTGATCTTGTAGCTGCGGAATATCTCGCCCGCCGCCAGCTTGGGAATATCGATGCGCCAGACGAGTTCGCCGGGCTGGCGGTCCTGCTTACCGTAACCAAGGAAAAACTCTTCAAGCGGCATGTGGCGTCCGGTATCGCCGTGGCGCAGGTGCAGGATTGCGCCGAGAGCAATGAGCATGGGCGGCATGTCGCCGATCGGCGAGCCATTGGCGATGTTGCCGCCAATGGTACCCGAGGCACGCACCTGGGCCGAACCGATGCGGCGCAGGACCTCTCCGATATCATCGTCGATGCCCGCCAGATGCGGCAGGGCCTCGGCGTAGGTGACCGCCGCGCCGAGGCTGATGTGAGTCGCGGTCTCGACGATTTCGTGCAAC
>JBKJQD010000106.1:0-4796 GCA_046594125.1 Aestuariivirga sp. | reverse complement strand
CGCAGCGCGCCGGCATCAGCACCATTTTTCAGGAAATCAACCTGATCGGTTACCGCTCGGTGGCGGAGAATATTTTTCTCGGCCGCGAACCGCGCCGCCGTTTTGGCTTGCTCGACTGGGCGAAGATGAACGCCGAGTCGGCGGCCCTGCTGGCGCGCTTTGATGTGAAGGTCGATGTGCGCGAACCGCTTGAGCGATTTTCGACCGCCATCCAGCAGATGGTGGCCATTGCGCGCGCCGTATCGTTCAAGGCGCAGCTGGTGATCATGGACGAACCCACCTCGTCGCTCGACGAGGCCGAGGTGGCCGTCCTCATCCGCACCATCCGCCAGCTCAAGGCCGATGGCGTGTCGGTGATCTTCGTCAGTCACAAACTCGACGAGCTCTATGAAGTCTGCGACCGCGTCACCATTATGCGCGACGGGCGCAGCGTCGCCGTGGTGCGCATGGCCGATATTTCGAAACTGGAACTGGTGGCCGCAATGCTTGGCCGCGATCTCGCCGAAGTGAAGAAGCGCGGCGCCACGGCTTTCGAGGGCGGCAGCGGAAACATCGGCGGAGAACTTCTCGCCGCCAGCCATATCGCTATCGGCCACCGGGTGCATGACGCCAATCTGGAAATCCGGCGCGGTGAAATTGTCGGCCTCGCAGGCCTGCTGGGGTCAGGCCGCACCGAGACGGCGCGGGCCATTTTCGCGGCTGACCGGAAGCGGGCGGGCCACATCACCTTCAACGGCGCAGCAGCGGACTTCAAGAATCCGGCCGAAGCCATCGCCGCGGGTATGGGCTATTGCTCGGAAGACCGCAAGAGCCAGGGCATCGTGCCGGGGATGACGGTTGCCGAAAATCTAACACTGGCATTGATGCCCGCCCTGACGCGCTCCGGCATGGTCGACGAGGCCAAGCAGCGCGAAGTGGTGGAGCGTTTCATCAAGGACATCGGCATCAAGTGTTCCGGGCCCAATCAGCGGATTCGTGAGCTGTCTGGCGGCAATCAGCAAAAGGTGCTGCTGGCCCGCTGGCTGTGCATGAATCCGAAGCTGCTGATTCTCGATGAACCGACGCGCGGCATCGACGTCGGCGCCAAGGCGGAAATCCAGGGACTGATTCGCAGGCTGGCAAGCGACGGGCTGGGGGTGCTGATGATTTCCTCGGAGCTGGAAGAGATCGTTGAAGGCGCTGACCGCGTCTTTGTGCTGCGCGAAGGGCGCAGCGTGGCGGAACTGGAGGGCGACAGCATTACCGAAAGTGGCGTCATGCGGGCCATGGCGCATGGACATGAACCCGCCCAGGGAATGCCCGCCGGTGATTGACCGTTCCCTGTTCCTGCAGCGCTATGGCGTTGCCCTGGCCCTCGTGCTGCTGATCATCTTCAATCTGGCGGTTACACCTAATTTTGCGACAGCGCAGACATTGGCGGTGAACCTCACGCAGGTTTGCACCATCGTAATTGTCGGTGTCGGCATGACGCTGGTGATTGCCACTGGCGGCATCGACCTGTCGGTGGGATCGCTGATGGCGATTGCCGGTGCGCTGTCGCCGATGTTCTTCACCGGTCAGCTCTTCCCGGTTCCCAATCTTTACACTGGCATCGCCCTTGGCATCGTCTTTCCGATCCTGATTGCCGGGGTGTTCGGCCTGTTCAATGGCTGGCTGATCACCAAGTTCTCGATCCAGCCGATCATCGCCACGCTGGTGCTGTTCATTGCCGGCCGGGGCATCGCGCAAGTGTCGACCAATGGCGATCTGCAGGTCTTCAAGGTGCCGGAGTTTCAGGCCATCGCCATTGGCCGGGTGCTGGGTGTGCCCTTCCAGGTGTGGATCATGCTGGTGATCGTCGTGGTCACGGCCTTCATCCTGCGCCGTACGGTGTTTGGCCGCCAGGTGCTGGCAGTGGGCGGCAATGAGGCCGCGGCGCGGCTGTCGGGCGTTCCGGTCGCCCGGGTAAAATTTCTCGTCTATTTCATTTCCGGCATGTGCAGCGGGGTGGCCGGGCTGATTGTCATCGCCATGAATTCGGCGGCCGATGCCAACCTGATCGGGCTTGGCATGGAACTCGATGCCATCGCGGCGGTGGTGGTCGGCGGCACGCTGCTGTCGGGCGGCCGGGCGACCATCGTCGGAACCCTGCTGGGGGCGCTGGTCATCCAGCTGGTGCGCTATACGCTGCTGGCCAATGGCGTGCCCGATCCGGCGGGATTGGTGGTGAAGGCCGGGCTCATCGTGCTTGCCGTGTGGTTGCAGCGGCAGGAGCACGCATGATGAAGGGCTTGCGCATTTCGCCCAGCATGGCGGTGGTGGCCGTTCTGGTCATTCTCACATTGCTCGGCGCCTGGCGCTATGAGGGTTTCGTCGGCACCTACAATGTGCAGTCAGTGCTGCGCTACAATTCAATGTTCGCGCTGGTGGCGCTTGGCATGTGCTTTGTCATCATGACCGGCGGCATTGATCTTTCAGTGGGTTCGGTGGCGGCATTTTCGAGTGTGGTTGCCGCCTATCTCAGCCCTTACGGCCTCATTCCGGGCACACTTGGTGGACTGGGTGCCGGTCTTCTGGCGGGCACGCTCAACGCGCTGATCATCACCCGGTTGAAAATCCTGCCTTTCATCGCCACGCTGGCCACCATGCTGGCGGCGTCGGGAACGGCGCTGCTGTTGGCCAACAACCAGTCGGTGTCGGTGTCCTATGACACGGCCTTCACCAGCCTGGGGCAGGGCGATCTTCTCAGTTTCATGCGGCCCGAATGGGTTGACGCCGAAGGTGCCGGCACGCTGGCTGGCATCCTCGGGTTCATCCTAAGCTTTCCCACACCTGCCTTCATCGCCATGGTGGCCTATATCGGCGGCGCCATCGTCATTGGGCATACGGCCTTCGGGCGCCATGTGCTGGCGGTGGGGGGCGGAGCCGAAGCATCACGCCTCATGGGCCTCCCGGTCGATCGCACCATCTTCTGGGTTTATGTCATTTCCGGCGGCATGGCGGGCATGGCCGGAGTCATTCTCGCCTCGCAGTTCGGCGCCGGGCAGCCCATTGAGGGCGTCGGCTGGGAGCTGTTTTCAATTGCCTCGGTGGTGGTGGGCGGTACGCTGCTGACCGGCGGCAATGGCTCGATTGGCGGCACGCTGGCGGGCGCACTGCTGCTCGGCATCATCTTCACCATTCTGAACTTCGAGAACGGAATGGGCTGGATTTCGCTCTCGGCCTATTGGCAGTCGGTGGTGCGCGGGCTGTTTCTGTTCGTAGTGGTTGTACTGCAAGCCAAGCTGTCGCGGCAAGCGAAAGCCTGAGCGGTCACTCCTGCCCGTCAGAGCTTTCCGGCAGAAACTGGCGCACGGCAACCCAGCAGATCAGCACCGTGAGAACCAGCACCAGTGCGACAAGCGCATTGATGTCCGGCGTGAAGCCCAGCCGCATCATCGCCCAGAGACGGACCGGCAAGGTGCTGTCGGTGCCGGTGACGAGAAGGCTGATCAGCGTTTCATCGAAGGACAGCGCGAAGCTCAACACGCCAGCGCCGATCAGCGTGCTCTTGAGATTGGGCAGGATGATGTGGATGAAAGACTGCCAGGCCGAGGCGCCGAGATCGGCGGAGGCCTCGATCAGGCTGGGGCCAAGCGATTGCAGCCGCACCACGATGGTGCGATAGGCGAGTGCTTGCACGAAAACCGTGTGGCCGACGATGACGGTAAAGAGCGAGCGCGGGATGCCGGTTTCGCGGAAGAAGATCAGCAGCGCCAAGCCGGTGATGATCGGCGGCATGAGGAAGGGCAGGAAGACCGCGAACTGCATGACTTCGCGGGCCGCTGATTTGCCGCTGCAATAATGGATGGCCAGCAGCGTGCCCACCGCGAGCGACAGAAATGTTGCGGAGAAGCCGACGATCAGCGTGTTGCCGACGGCCTTGAGGATTCCCTGATTGGCTGCCAGCGCGCCATAGGCCGAAAGCGAGGGCTCGCCCCACATCACATCGCCATGGGAAATCGTGAAGAACGAGGAAAGAATGGGAATGAGCAGCGGGCCATACAGCAGCAGGAACACCAGCATCGTGATGACTGTCAGGACTGCCGTGGCTGGCCTTGAAAGCCGCATCATCGTCCGCAGCGCTCCAGCTTGTTGCCGAGCATGATGACGGCGATGACGACAATCGCCAGAATGGCCGAGAGGGCGGCACCAAAGGGCCAGTTGAAGGCCGTGCCGAACTGGCTGTAGACGATGCGTCCGAAGGTGAAGCCGCTTTGCCCGCCCACCATCTGCGGCGTCAGAAAATCGCCGATGGCCAGCACGAAGACGAAGGTTGCCGCCGTCACCACACCCGGCAGGCTGAGCGGCAGGATGACGCGCGCAAAAGTCTGGAAGCCCGAGGCGCCAAGATCGCTTGAGGCTTCGACGAGACTCTTGGGGATCCGCTCCAGCGACAGGAAAATGGGCAGAATGGCAAAGGGAATGAGCAGCACGGTCAGGGTCAGCAGCACGGCGTTGAGATTGAAGACGAAGAGGGTGAGCGGCTGATTGATCACCCCGGTCCACAGCAGGAAGCGGTTGAGAAAGCCGGTGCCGCCCAGAATGCTGCGGATGGCGTAGATCTTGATGATGTAGCTCATCAGCAGCGGCACCAGCACCATCAAAAGAATGAAATGGCGCCGTCTGCCTTTCAGGTTGGCCAGTAAAAATGCAACTGGATATCCGGCCACGACCGCCAATGCAGCAACGGCGAAACATAGCAGGCAGGTTTGCCAGAGAACCGGCAGGAAGATCGCATCGGTGAAGAAACGCCGGTAGTTGGCAAGGCTCAGGTC
>JBKJQD010000046.1:0-5094 GCA_046594125.1 Aestuariivirga sp. | reverse complement strand
CTCTTGTGATCAAGTTGGAACGCCAGCCGACGCCCATATCTCCAAAGCGTCTATCTGAGCAAGGACTGTTTTGGACGCGCCGGGCAGTCAACGCATGGCAGCCTCTGTGGTTATGATTTGAAACCGGAAGCCTTCGAAAGACACTGGGGGCAGTCCCGAATTACGTAAAGCGATCCTGACCCACTACCGGAAATTTCCGGCTCTGCCATTAGTTGGCGGAGATGCGAGCGAGTTGGACGCAATGGCTGTCGAGGACAAAATGAAGCATCGGACGTCGAGAGGTCGTAGCCTGTCTCTGTTAGGCGGAAAAATCGACACCGGAGTATACGAGGTGGACTTCAATCTCGATGTCTGCCCAAATGGACTCCGAGTGCTATATGACGGTGTTCTGCAACAGGTAGCCGGACACCGAAGCCGGGCCCGAACCCTCAGTTGTTTTCCAGCTGCCCGATTTTCAGTTTCTTGGCCTGGAACGCCGGGGCGTCGAGCATCAGGCTGCCTTTGCCTTCGCGGTTGACGACCAGCATGTCGGTCTTGCCCGAGGCCAGCTCCGGCATGGCGGCGATGGCCAGCTTGGGCAGCGCTGGTGCGGTTGCGGCGGCGGCTTCCTCAATGCCGGGCAGCAGGCTTGCCGTGGTGCTGGCAAAGGCCTGCGGCTCGCCGTCACGGCGCACCGCCTTGTCGCTGTTGAAGATGATCTGGGTGGGCCACCAGAAGAGATCATCGCCCGAGGCCGAAGCAGTAATGGTGCGGATCACCGGAACTTCCGAGGCTGTGCCATCGCGCAACTGGTTGGCGAGGCTGCCCTTGGCGCTGGCGTTGGACGACGGCTGGGCGGAAATCTCGGTCATGGTTTCGGCGGCGACGACGACGCCCATATTGTCGCTGACCGGCGAGGGCTTCTGGCGCACCACTTCCGTAGGCGGCGGTGCTGCGGCGGGCTCGATCTTCATGTTGACGGCGGCCATCATGAGGACTTCGATCGGCTTGGAGCGCGGCTTCGGCACCAGCGATGCGGTGACGGCGGGCTCGGGCACCTCTTCGACTGCGACTTCAACCGAAGGCTCCTCGGCCGGCGGTTTCACCTTGGGCGGCTCCCTGCCGGCGATGGCCGCCAGGTCGGCCATATCCTCGTCGTCGGCGGAGTAATCCGGCTCGGCGGGGCCTTTGCCCTTGATCTTCAGCTTGGCGGTGGTCTTGAGTTCGGTATCATAGAGGCTGGGTGCGTCGCTTTCGCCGCTGCTGTTCCCGGCGATCATGGTCTGATCGCGCTTGGACAGACGGGCGCCGACAGTGCGGCGGTAATCGCGCATGATCTTCGCCATCTGCGATGAACTGATGCCCGGGCCCCAGTTGCGGACCTTGCCGGAGTCGATATGCAGGAAGCCGGTTGGGCCGCCGGCGCTGCGGTAATAGCCGACGCCGCCCACCTTGCGCACCAGGGCGCTGTTGCGGATCTTGAGTGTTGGCACGTCGGGGAAATAAAGATCGATGGCCTTGCCCACCATGTGCTGGCTCTTGCGCGCCACGTTGCGGCCAACTCGCTTGAGGAAGGCGTTGGTGCGTGGCGAGCGGTAGCCACAGACGATGTGGATGGGCTTGGTGGAGCCCAGATCAGCGTGCAGTTCCCACATCAGGTCGATGGTTCGGGGATCGATTGTGACGGTCTCGTTGCGGCGCCAGTCGCGCAGCAGATAATTGATGCGCTTGAGGGCCGAAGGAATGTAGCGGCCGTTCTGCTTGTAGGTGACAGTGAGGCTTTCGCCGGTATGGACCTGGTAGAGCGCCAAGGTGCGCGTTTCACCGCCGGAAAAGGCCTGCGAGTCGAACACCGTCCAGGCGCCTGCGGTGAGTGCCGCGGCGATTACAGTAGAAGCGAGGAGCTTTTTCCAACGCTTGATCAATGTATGACGCTGTCCGACTTCCCTGCCAATCAAACTCATACCCCACACACAACCGGTTTATCCGGTTCCTTCTGGTGCCCCGTCCAGGCTGCCAGCAGGCTTGTCAAGCCCGCTTACACTGAAACCGCGTTTCGAACAAGAATAAGGCGACCATGAGGCGCCTTATGAGGAATGCTGAAGGATTATGTTTAATAAGGGCTTAATCCAAGTCAATATGGCGCAAGGACAGTCCAAAGGCGTCAACGCTGGGCCAGGGTAAAGGCCGAACGGGCGTTCTCCATGGCTTGGTCGCGGCCATAGATGTCGTTGAAATACTGGACTTTTCCGCTCTCATCGGGCCAGGCGGTGAAATAGGTGATATGGACCGGCACCTTGGCAGGAAGTTTCACTGACTGGCTCTGCCGGCTGTCGGTATTTTCGTCCACTTTTTCGCGGTCCCAGCCGAGCAGGATTTCAGCGAATTCCCGTGGATTTTGTACCCGCACACAGCCGTGGCTGAAGGCCCGGACCTCATTGTCGAACAACTCCCGGTTGGGGGTGTCGTGCATGTAGATGTTGTGGGCATTGGGGAACAGGAATTTCAGTTCGCCCAAGGCGTTCTTGTGGCCAGGCGGCTGCTGGATGCCATAGGGCACCTTGCTGCCATAGCTCCACCAGTCGACCGAATCAGATGAGACGACGCGGCCCCTGGCATCGGTCACCTTGAAGCCGATGCGGTCGAGGTAGCCTGGATCGTTGCGCAATTTCGGCAGATATTCATTGGCGATGATGGAGGGCGGCACCCCCCAGGATGGATTGAAGACGACGGTTTCAATCTCGTCATCGAAGACAGCCGTCTGGGTCAGGGGTTTGCCGACGATCACTTTGCTGCGCCAGACCTCTTCGCCGCGGTCCATGACGCGGACCTCGAAGGCCGCCGGATTGACGAAGACATAGCGCGCGCCGAGAGTCTTCGGCAGCCAGCGCAGGCGCTCCATGTTGTTCAGCAGGCGCGGGATTTCGTCGACCTTGTCGACGCGGTTCAGGGCGGCGATGGTCTTGTTGCCGAGAAGGCCGGTGGCCTTTATGCCCGCGGACTTCTGGAAAGCGCGGAGCTGCTCCGAAAGGTCCCTGTCAAGGATGGTTGCGTCCTCGCCGTCGGCCAGATCGCCCATGAAGCCCCGATCAGCAAGCCTGACGCGGACTTCGGGCAGGCGCTCGTCGGACTGACCGAGCTTCACCACGTCGCCCGTGGCGATAGGTTCAGGTGGTACGGGAATGCCTGATTTGCGCCGTTCGGCCAGTTCCGCCTTGAAGGCGGCATAGGCTGGAAGACGGGGTTGCAGACTGGCCAGATATTCGGCGGGGTAGGGCGAATAGGCCAGAACCTTGAGTGCTTGTTTGGCGGCCACCCAGGCGGGCGTCACGTCATTGTAGAGCGACAGGCGGCGTGGATCGAATTGTCCGCCTGATACGTCATGGGCATAGCGCAGCGCCATGGCGGTCAGGCCGATGTCAAGGCGGGCCATGGCGGACGCATCACCCACCGGGATCGCCGCGTCAAAGTCTTGAAGGACGGGCGGCAGATAGTTCTGGGGTTCGAGGCCTTCCTCGCCCGCCGCCGCAAGGGTCTTCAGCAGGCTTTCGGCGCGGGCCGAGGGCTTGCCGCTGGCCTGCCACAGGGGCCGAAAGCCCGCGCTCCGGTATTGCTCCAGAATCGCCTCGCGGGTTTCGGGCAGCACCCTGATTTCCAGTTCGCGGCTGGAAAGGGCGTCATAGATCGCGGTGGCCTCGGTGTTCTCGGGGCGCGGTTCGGCAAAGGTGGCGGCGCCGAGCGGTACCTGCTTGGCGGCGACATAGGTCAGGTTACCCATGCCGAAGCCCGGATCGCCTTCCGGATCGCCATCATCGGTAACGCGTTGGCGCCGGGATTTGCGCGCCGTCTGCTGATCCTGGCCATTGATGATGCGGATGTCATCGTCACCGCCCGACAGCCAGTTCTTGCCGAACACCGTGCGCTGGTTACGATCCCTGCGGCGGGGCTGGCTTTCGCCAAAGAGGCTGGCGAAAAATCCGAGCTTGCGCTTCTTGGCAGGTGAATCGGTCCCGGCCAGCGCCGCCCCGGCCAGAAGACTCAAGCCAACCGCCGCCACGGTCAGGGTTACAGACACTCTCTTCATCGAAATCCGATCCCAACGCCCACTCGCGGACCCTAGACAACCGCCACGGGTATTTCAACAGTCTGCCCGCCTGAACAGCCAATAATCAGGAGATGTTACCCGTTTGCCTCTTCGAGGCCCAGTTCCTTCATCTTGCGGTAGAGCGTGGAGCGGCCGATTCCGAGCTTGCGGGCCACTTCCGACATCTGGCCGCGATAACGGTGCAGCGCCAGGCGGATCATGTCGGCCTCGACCTCTTCGAGCTTGCGGACATGGCCGCCGTCGGTGACGACGGGAATGCCGATCGCCATACCGTCGCTGACCGACGATCCAACCGAGCGGCCATGCGGATGGTGGCCGGCAATGGCGGCAAGGCCCTGGGGCAGGGCAGCCTTGGGCGGCAACGGGTACACCGCCGGGATTTTGACCTCGAAACCATCCACCAGGGCGGCGATCTGCGGGAAGTCCTGCAGTTCCAGGGTGTCGCCCTCGCACAGGACGATGGCCCGGAAAATGGTGTTTTCGAGCTGCCGGACGTTGCCCGGCCAGGCATAGGCGCGCAGCAGGCTGAGCGCCTCCGCGGTGATGCCGCGCACCTTGCGGCCCTCTTCGGCGGCAAAGCGGGTGATGAAATGATCGGCAAGTGCGGGGATATCCTCCTTGCGGTCGCGCAGCGGCGGCACCATGACCGGAAAGACATTCAGGCGGTAATAGAGGTCCTCGCGGAACTGGCCGGCCTTGACCATCTCGATCATGTTGCGGTTGGTGGCCGAGATCAGACGGATGTTGACGTGAACGGGTTTGCGCGATCCCACCGGATCGATGTCGCCCTCCTGGATGGCGCGCAGCAGCTTCACCTGCATGTCGAGCGGCAATTCGGCCACTTCATCAAGGAACAAGGTGCCGCCGTCGGCTTCCTGGAATTTGCCAAGATGTTTTGCGGTGGCGCCGGTGAAGGAGCCCTTCTCGTGGCCGAACAGTATCGATTCGACAAGATTTTCGGGAATGGCGCCGCAGTTGACGGCGACAAAGGGCCGGCCATGGCGTTCGCT
>JBKJQD010000337.1:0-17213 GCA_046594125.1 Aestuariivirga sp. | reverse complement strand
TTGCAATATTGTTGCCCAATGCCGGCTGGGGATTCACGACATCTCGAAAACCGAACCGGACGCGCAATCGGGTCTTCCCCGGTTCAACATGCCGCTTGAGCTGGGTCTGTTCCTCGCCGCGAAGAAATTCGGTTCAAAGGAGCAAAGGACCAAGAAGTGTTTGATTTTTGACCGTGATCCCTACCGCTATCAAAAATTCATCTCCGACATTTCCGGGCAGGACATTCACCATCACAATGGAAGGGTGGAAACACTTATTGAGCGGCTTGCGGCGTGGCTGAGAGACGAAGCAGCCGACCCGGCAGTGCCTGGCGGAAAAGCAATCGCGGTTGAGTTCCAGCGATTTTCAGCCGTCATTCCGCCAATGTGCAGGATGCGGCACCTCGACCCCGCTGAACTCACTTTCCAGGACTTCTGCAAGTTGGCGGCCGAATGGATTGTCGTGGATAGCGTCGTCCAGCACTAGCGGAGCTGCCGGAATTCAGCCCAGATACTTCTTCAAAAACGCCACCGTCCTCCCCCACGCCAAATCCGCCGCCGCCTTGTCATAGCGCGCCGCGTTGGTGTCGTTGTTGAAGGCGTGGTTGGCGCCTTCGTACATGTGCAATTCATAGGCCTTGTGATTGGCTTTCAGCGCCGCCTCGAAGGCCGGAATGCCGGCATCGATGCGCTCGTCGAGGCCTGCGTAGTGCAGCAGCAGGGGGGCGGTGATCTTCGTTACGCCGGCGGCGGGCGGCTGCATGCCATAGTAGGCGACGCCAGCGCCAAGTGCGGCATCGGCCACCGCCAGGGCGTTTACCTGGCCACCGCCCCAGCAAAAGCCAATGGCGCCAGCTTTGCCATTGCCACCCGGAATTTTCTGCAGCGCGGCAACCGCCGCCCTTGAAAAGGCCAACGGCTCTCCGGCCTTCAGCGTGCCGATCATATCACGCGCCTTGTCGGCGTCGTCCGGCGTTCCGCCCATGGCTGTCAGATAGTCGGCGCCAAAGGCAATGAAGCCCTCCTTGGCGATGCGGCGGGTCACGTCCTTGATGTGGGGATTGAGGCCACGGTTCTCGTGGATCACCAAAACCGCCGGATACTTGCCATCGGCTGCCGGACGCACCAGGTAGCCCTTGAGGCCGGGGGCCAGTTCGGTCATTTCCGCCTTGATGGCCGGGTCGTCCTCGGCCACCATGGCGGCTTCGGCATAATTGTTTTCGAGCACCGCAAGCAGCGACATGGCCGCCGCCGTGCCGCCAGCCATTGCGGCCAGTTTCTCGAAGAAATCACGGCGGTTCATGGCGCCGTGGGTGAAACGGTCGAAGAGATTGATGATCCGCTGGTCCATGGACTTCGTCCTCCTTCGCTGAATGTCTTGGAGTGTGTCATGCTCCTCGTGGCAAAAGGATGACGGATGGATTCGGCGCTGCCAACGGCTGTGGGTTCGGGCATGGGGGCGGTCATCTCGGGGGGGATGGTCGAGCCCGGCGCTGCCCTGGCGCGGCTGGCCGCTGAACCGCATCTCGTCTGCCATGCCACATTCCTCATCGAACGGCTGGGCTTTGCGGCAGGCGCACCGCGTTCGGCCATCCGCGCGGCGCGCGAGCAGCGCCATTTCGATGTGGCGGAGCTTTTCGCCTTCGTCTGCCCGGCGCGTTTTGCGACACCGACGCCCACCGGGTTTGCCCGCTCGCTGGCACTCGAACCCGGCGCCAGCGACAGCGACACGCTCCGCCTTGCCGCCGAGGACCTGTTGCAGCGTCTCGCCAACCGGCATTATCCGCTGGCCCGCGAGAGTGCCGAGAACGCCAATTTCCTCGCCCGCGCCAACTGGCCGTGGGCCAAGCTGGCGATGGCGGCGTTGCTCAAGGCCAATCCCAAGCTCGACGTCGGCAGCTTCGCCACCGGCCTCAATGCCTGGGACCGTGTCGAGGAATGGGAGGACGACGGCGGCAGGCCCCCCGGCCGCCACGAAGCCGTCAGCCCCGCCGAAGCCCAGGCCTTCCTGAGCGAGGTGCTGGGACGGAGTTCGGAAGCGCGGCCCGCCCAGCGCGACTATGCGGCGATGGCCACGCACGCGTTTGAACCGCGCCAGCGCAAGGAGGTGAACAACATCTTGCTCGCCGAAGCCGGAACCGGACTGGGCAAGACACTCGGCTATCTGGCACCGGCCTGGCTGTGGGCCAGGAAGAACAACGCGCCGGTGTGGGTCTCGACTTATACGAAGAATCTCCAGCGCCAGCTCGACCAGGAAACGGCGCGCCTCGTTGCCGACCCGGAAGAGCGGCGCTCGCGCATTGTCATCCGCAAGGGCCGCGAGAATTATGTCTGCCTGCTCAACATGCAGGAGGTCTTCGGCAGGCTGACCTCGGCCAATCCGCGTTCAGCACTTTTCGCGGGCCTGATCTCGCGCTGGGCGCGCGTGACACGCGACGGCGACATGGTGGGCGGCGATTTCCCGTCGTGGATTTTTTCGCTGTTCACCGATCTGGGACTCGATGGCGAGGGCCGCAACGTCTCGCCGGGTTCTCTGGGACTGACCGACCGGCGCGGCGAATGCATCTATGCCGCTTGCCCGCATTACAAGCGCTGCTTCATCGAGCGCTCGGTCAGGGCCGGGCGCAATGCCTCGATCGTCATCGCCAACCATGCGCTGGTGCTGCATCAGGCGGCGGTGGACCATGCGCTGGGGGTGGCGTCCACCGAAGAGGAAGAAGCAGCCCCCGGCGGCATCCGCCGCATCGTCTTCGACGAGGGCCATCATCTGTTTGATGCCGCCGACTCGGCCTTCTCTGGTCACTTGACGGCGCTGGAAACGGCGGAGCTGCGGCGCTGGTTGCGCGGTCCCGAAACCGAACGCCGCCGCGGGCGAGGCCTGGCCGAACGCATCGGCGATCTGGTGGCCGAGGACGAGGCTGCGGAAAAGCTGCTGCACCAGGTGCTGCGCGCCGCGCTCAATCTTCCCGGCCCCGGCTGGACGAGGCGCGTACAGGCGGGCCAGCCCGAAGGCCCAGCCGAGCATTTCCTCACACTGGTGCGCCAGCAGGTGCTGGCCCGCTCGGAGCAGAACAACGGCAATTCGCTGGAGACCGATTGCGCGCCGCTTGTCGATGGTCTGGCTGCGGCGGCAGGGGCGCTTGCCGCCGCACTGATCGACCTGAAGCGCCCGATGACGGGCCTCGCCAATGCGCTGGCCAAAAAGCTCGACGAACAGGCCGAGGAACTTTCGACCTATGACCGGGGCCGCATCGAGGCGCTGGCCCGCTCACTGAAGCGGCGCGGCGCGTTGACGGTGGGGTCGTGGGTCGACATGCTGTCGCGGCTTCTGGAGGAGAAGAACCCGCTGTTCATCGAATGGTTTGCAATCGAGCAGGCCTTCGGGCGCGAGCATGACGTGGGACTGCATTCGCATTGGATCGATCCCACCGAACCCATGGCACTGGCAGTGCTGAAGCAGGCCGACGGCATCATCATCACCTCGGCTACCCTGAAGGACCGCCCGCCCGACGTGCCCGACGACTGGGCCAACGCCGAAATGCGCACCGGGGCCGTGCATCTGCCTTATCCAGTGAAGCGCGCCAGCTACGACTCGCCCTTCGACTACAAGGCGGCCAGCCGGGTCATCGTGGTCAATGATGTCAACCGCGAGGACATGGACCAGGTGGCTGCTGCTTACCGTGAATTGTTTCTGGCCTCGGGCGGTGGCGCTCTCGGCCTGTTCACGGCGATTGCCAGATTGCGCGCCGTGCACAAGCGGCTGGCGAGACCTCTGGCCCAGGCCGGCCTGCCGCTCTATGCCCAGCACGTCGACCCGATGGACACCGGCACGCTGGTCGACATGTTCCGCGCCGAACGCGACGCCTGTTTGTTAGGAACGGATGCAGTGCGCGACGGTGTCGATGTGCCGGGGGACTCTTTGCGCTTGATTGTCCTGGACCGCGTGCCATGGGGCACGCCGACAATTCTTGAGCGCGCCCGCAAGGAAAATTT
This sequence comes from Aestuariivirga sp., assembly GCA_046594125.1. GTDB lineage: Bacteria > Pseudomonadota > Alphaproteobacteria > Rhizobiales > Aestuariivirgaceae > Aestuariivirga. The sequence goes on along the minus strand of JBKJQD010000337.1, from coordinate 13,241 downwards.
CGGCGGCAACGCCTATACCGACATGGTGGTGCGGCTGAGACTGCGCCAAGCCTTCGGACGGCTGATCCGCAGCGAAGACGACCGGGGCAGTTTCGTGATCCTCGATCCGCGGCTGGCAAGCAGGTTCACGACGGCATTTCCGCCGGGGATTCAGATTTCACGAGTGGGGCTGGTGGAGGCGATTGAGATGGTGGTGCGAACCGGAAGTCGTCGATCATAGATCGGGACGGGTTTGGGTTGCCCCTTACTTCTCCCTCCCCCTTGTGGGGAGGGCCGGGGTGGGGGTGGCCAATATCTCGACTCGTGGACCCCCACCCCTAACCCCTCCCCACAAGGGGGAGCGGAATGATTTCACATGACCAAAAATTGAACTCGTTCAAGTTTCAAAACGCCGCGCGGCTGCGGTCGAATTTTTTTACCGCTTCGTTGACAGTGTCGAGCTGGTCGTCCAGTTCCGCCCATTCGAAGCCCTTGGGTTCGCCGTCGCGGGTGGAATCAAAGTAGCCATGGCCGATGATCTTTTTCCGCGGAATATTGTAGCGGCGCATGATGTCGTAAACGAGCTGGCCGAGGACCATGTATTGCCACGGCGTGTAGCCCGATTGCCTGGTATTGCGCCACATCTCGATGCCGATGGAATAATTGTTGTGGGCGGTGGCGTGGTTGGCGACATTCTTTTCCGGCACCATCATCAGGATCTGGCCATGGTCGCGGCCGATGATGTAATGGATCGACACCATGCGGCCATCGCCCGGATGGGCGAGATAGCGCACCGTGTCTTCATAATGCGTCGTATCGCTGTCGGTATCGTGGATGACAATTTCGCTGATCACCGTCTTGGCCGGACGGCTGCTCTGGAAAAACGCATTGCGCTGGCGGATGAGCGCCAGCAGCGGGCAACAGGTGCGGATCAGCAAGGCTTCGGCTGGTTCGACGGCCCGGTCGTAGAATTCATCTCCGGCCATGGGAAGCGTCCTCCCTGTCTTGGTGAGCGGGCGACTCTATCAACCCGGCTGGCGATTGCAAGCCGCGCGGCAAATCTGGACAAGACCGCTGGCATCGTCTAGCCCTGCGCACAGACGGAGGCTGGTTCTTGAACATTCTTTTCGTGCATCAGAATCTTCCAGCACAATTCGTGCACCTGGCGCCGGCGCTGATCGGGCGCGGGCACAAGGTGACGGGGCTGACGGCCAGCACCAACACCCTCAACATTCCTTATCCGGTGGCACGCTATGGCTGGAAGCCGCGCAGCTTCGATCCCAATGTTTTTGAACTGGCGACGACCTATGCCGAGATGATCAACCGGGCGCGCATCGTCGCCGAGGCGGCACAGGAACTGAAGGAGCGCGCCAACCTCCAGCCCGATCTCATCGTCTCCAATCCGGGCTGGGGCGAATCGATCCTGCTCAAGGAGGTGTGGCCCGAAGCCCATCACCTGGTCTATGCGGAATTCTTCTACCGGACGCACGGCCTCGATACGGATTTCGATCCCGAGTTGCAGAAGCAGGACCTCAAGATGCATTTGTGGATCACGTCGCGGCAGGCGCATCTGCTGCATGCCTTCCACAGTGCCGACTCGCTCATCGTGCCCACCGAATGGCAGAAGAAGGTGCTGCCGAAATACATCCAGCCGATGACCTCGGTGGTCCACGACGGCGTCGACACCGGGCGCATCCGCCCCGCCGAAGGCAAAATGTCGGTGGCCATTCCCGGCACCAGCCTCAAGTTCCAGGCGGGTGACGAGGTGCTGACTTTCGTCAACCGCAATCTCGAACCCTATCGCGGCTATCACATTTACATGCGGGCGCTGCCGCGGGTGCTGCGCGAGCGGCCAAACGCGCAAGTGGTCATCGTCGGCGGCGATGACCGCAGCTACAGTCCCAGGGCGCCGGCCGGCACCACATGGAAGCAGATGTATCTCGACGAGGTGAAGGACCGCATCGATTTGAGCCGTGTGCATTTTGTGGGCCGGGTGCCCTATGCCACGCTCAACGACCTGATGCGGGTGACGCGGGTTCATACTTACTTTACTTATCCCTTCGTCCTGTCGTGGTCGATGCTTGAAGCCATGGCGGCTGGTGCCCTGGTGGTGGGCTCGCGCACCCCGCCGGTCGAGGAGATCATCGAGGACGGCGTCAACGGGCGGCTGGTGGATTTCTTCGATGTCGATGGCCTGGCGCGGACTCTCATCGAAACGCTGGCCAATCCGCGGGCCTTTGACGGCTTGCGGCAAAAGGCGCGGCAGACCATCGTCGAACGCTACGATCTCAAGAGCCGCTGCCTGCCGCGGCTGATCGATCTGGTGGAGCGCTGCGGCAAACTGGACAAGACCGCCGCCATCGCCTAACTCAGCGCCACAATGGAGGCTCCATGCCAGGCACGATCAGTATCGAACAGGCGCTCATCTACACCATGGTCACCATGTCGGGTGTCGAAGGGCGCATCAACACCGTCGAATTGGCCGAGATCGGCCATATCGTGAAGCATCTGCCGATCTTCCGGCACTTCGATGACACGCGCCTCACCAATGTGGCGCAGGAGGTGGGCGAGATCCTGCAGGAGCCGGAGGGACTCAACGCCGTGCTGGGCCTCGTTGAAGAGGCACTGCCGGCCAAGCTGCGCGAGACCGCCTATGCGCTGGCGGTGGAGGTGGCGGCATCGGACCTCGCGGTGGGCAAGGAGGAACTGCGTTTCCTCGCCATCCTGCGCGACAAGCTGGGTCTCGACAAGCTGGTGACCGCGGCGCTGGAACGCTCGGTGATCGCGCGCTATCACAAGGCCTGAAACGCCCGTCTCTCCAGCGATGGCATGCGGCTGGCGAAGGTCAGGCCGCGCGCCACGAAAAATATGTTCAGCGCCGCCCACAGGCCGTGGTTGCCGAAGCGGGTTTCGAGCAGCCACCAGGCGGCGAGGAAAATGGCCAGCGACACGATCATCATGTTGCGCATCTCCTTGGTCGCCATGGCGCCGGAATAAATACCGTCGAACTGGAATGATGCCGCACCCAGGATAGGGGTCAATACGCACCACGGCAGAAAGCGCCGCGCGGTCTCGCGCACCTCGGGGTTCACCGACATCAGATCGATGAGCCAAGGGCCCGTCAGCCAAATGATGACGGCGCAAGTAACGCCGACCACCGCGGCCCAGAATGACGTGAGCCGGATCGACCGCCAGAACCGTTCCCTGCTGCGCGCCCCGACCGCCTGCCCCACCAGCGCCTCGGAGGCATAGGCAAAGCCATCGATCAGAAAAGCCGAGAGACCAAAGAAATGCAGCAGGATGGTGTTGCCCGCCAGGATGATGTCGCCTTGCCTGGCACCACGCGCTGTCATCCAGCTGAAGGCAAAGACCAGGCACAGGGTGCGGATCATGATGTCGCCATTCATGGCCAGCGTGCGCCAGAATTTCCGGCCATCGAGAATGGCGGGCCAGCTGACATGGCCGTTCATGCGCCGCAACGATACCAGCACGAAGGCCAGCCCCAGTATCGAGGCCGTCACCTCGGCGAGCAAGGCCGCCAGCCCGACTCCCGCCGAGGTCATGCCGAAGCCCATCACGAACAGGATGCTCAAGCCCATGTTGGTCAGGTTCAGAACCAGTTGCACCGCGAAGGTCAGCACCGATCTGCCCTGGCCAATGAACCAGCCGATGAAACAATAATTGGCCAGCGCAAAGGGTGCCGACCAGATGCGATAGTTATAGTAAATTTCCGCGTGGTGCCGCACTTCCGCCGAACCGCCCATCAGGTCGAATACAAACTTGCCAATCAGCGGCGACAAGATGATGAGAACCAGCCCGGCGGCCACCGCGATGCCCAGGGCGCGGGCCAGCACGGCGATCAGTTCGGGCGTATCGCCAGCCCCGGTGGCTTGCGCCGAAAGCCCGCCCGTTGACAGGCGCAGGAAACCGAAACCCCAGAAGAGAAACGAAAAGATCAGCGATCCGACGGTGATGGCGCCGATGTAATAGGGTTCGGGCAATTGCCCCAGAACCGCCGTGTTGACGACGCCGATCAGCGGCTCCGAGACATTGGACAACATGATCGGCACGGCGACGGCGAGAACCGAGCGATGGGTGATGACGGACATGGCGTCAGTTGCTTTGATCCGCCGCCCAAGTCAAGCTGCCGCCCATGAGTCTGCCACAGGTCTTCCACGACTGGTTCGCATCACGGGGCTGGACGCCGCGCGCCCATCAGCTTGCGGTGCTCGACCATGCGCAACGCGGCGACAATGTGCTGCTGATTTCGCCCACCGGCGGAGGCGAGACGCTGGCCGGATTTCTGCCGAGTCTCGCCGAGCTTTCACATACGGCTGCGCGGCGCGGCATCCACACGCTTTATATCTCGCCGCTCAAGGCACTGGCCGTCGACATCGCGCGCAACCTCGAGGCGCCGGTCAAGGAGATGGCACTTCCCGTCACCATCGAGACCCGCACTGGCGATACGCCGCAGCACAAGCGCCAGCGCCAGCGCCAGAACCCGCCCGACATCCTGATCACCACACCCGAGCAGGTGTCGCTGCTGGTGGCCGATGCCCATGCCGCCCACATGCTGCGCGATCTGCGGATGGTGATCCTTGACGAGTTGCATTCGATCGTCACCTCGAAGCGCGGCGTACTGCTGTCGCTGGCCCTCACACGGCTTGCGGCCCATGCGCCCAATGCCCGGCGTATCGGGCTTTCCGCAACAGTGGCCGATCCTGACGCGCTGCGGTCCTGGCTGGTGCCGTCGGGAACGCCACCGGCACCATTGGTGCTGGGCCAGCCGGGGGCGGCACCCAATATTCATATCCTGAAATCCGTGGAGCGGGTGCCGTGGTCGGGGCATTCGGCACTCTATGCCATTCCGGAAATCTATGCGGACATCCAGAAGACCAAGCTGGCACTGGTCTTCGTCAACACGCGCTCGCAGGCCGAGATGGTTTTTCAATCGCTGTGGGAGGCCAATGAAGATCACCTGCCCATCGCACTCCATCACGGCTCGCTCGATGTCGGCCAGCGCCGCAAGGTGGAGGCGGCGATGGTGGCGGGCAAGCTGCGCGCCGTGGTCTGCACCTCGACGCTGGAACTGGGCATCGACTGGGGCGATGTCGATCTGGTGATCCATGTCGGCGCCCCCAAGGGTTCGAGCCGGCTGCTGCAGAGGATCGGGCGCTCCAATCACCGGCTGGATATTCCGAGCGAGGCGCTGCTGGTGCCGTCCAACCGTTTCGAAGTGCTGGAATGCGAGGCGGCACTGCAGGCGGCGAAGGTCAATGCTCAGGACACGGAATATCCGATGGTGCTGAAGCTCGACGTGCTGGCCCAGCACATCATGGGCCGGGCCTGCGCCGGGCCATTTCATGCCGATGCCCTTTATGCGGAAGTGGCCAGCGCCTGGACTTATCGTAACTTGACTCGCGATGACTTCGACCGCTGCGTCGACTATGTGGCAACTGGCGGCTATGCGCTGAAAGCCTATGAGCGCTATGCCAAACTCAGGGCCCAGCCCGATGGCTCGTTGCGCCTGTCGCATCCGCGCCTCATCATGTCCTACAAGCTCAATGCCGGAACCATCGTCGCCGAGGAAATGCTGAAGCTGCGGCTGGCGCATGTGAAAAAGCGCCTCGGCAAGCGCATGGTGACGGGAGGCCGCGTACTTGGCGAGTTGGAAGAATGGTTCCTCAGTCAATTGATACCGGGCGATACTTTCCTGTTTTCCGGCGAAGTGCTGCGCTTCGAGGGGCTTGATGAATTTGGTGCCCTGGCCTCGCGCGGCGGCGGTGGCGACCCGATGATTCCGTCCTATGCTGGCGGCAAGTTTCCGTTGTCCACTTATCTGGCGGAGCGGGTGCGCGAGATGCTGGCCGACCCCAAAGCCTGGGCAACGCTTCCCGCCCAGGTGCGCGACTGGCTGGCCCTGCAACGCTTCAGGTCGGTGCTGCCCAAGGCCCATCAGATGCTGGTTGAGACCTTCCCGCGCGCCGACAAGCATTATCTCGTGTGCTATCCCTTCGAGGGCCGCCTGGCGCATCAGACGCTGGGTATGCTGCTGACCCGGAGGCTGGAGCGCTGGGGCATGCAGCCCCTGGGGTTTGTCGCCTCGGAATATGCGCTGGTGATCTGGACGGTGCGCGACCTGTCGCTGCTGATTGGTGCCAAACAGTTGTCGCTCGACCGGCTCTTCGACGAGGACATGATGGGCGATGATCTCGATGCCTGGCTGGCGGAGTCCAATCTCATGAAACGCACCTTCCGCAACGCGGCGATCATCGCTGGACTGATCGAACGGCGGATACCCGGCAAGGAAAAAACGGCGCGGCAGATCACCGTCAATACCGATCTCATCTATGACGTGCTGCGCTCGCACCAGCCCGACCACATCCTGCTGCGCGCCGCCTGGGACGACGCCGCCGAAGGCCTCATCGACGCGCACCGCCTGGGCGTGATGCTGAAACGCATCCGCGGCCAGATCATCCACCGGGCGCTTGACACCGTGTCGCCGCTCGCCGTTCCGGTGCTGCTTGAGATCGGCCGCGAATCCATTTACGGCGAGGCCCATGATGCCCTTCTCGCCGAAGCCGCGAACGATCTCATCGACGAGGCCATGCGGCTTGTCTAGATCGCAGCGCATAGCTTTGGGTGGAATGGATTTCATTCCCGATCTGTCGGGGGCGCTCTATGTGCCGGAGTTCGCCGCCCTGCTGGTGGCCGACCTACATCTGGAAAAGGGATCAAGCCTCGCCCGGCGTGGTGTACACTTGCCGCCCTATGACACACGCCAATCCCTGAGCCAGTTGCAGGCGGTGATCGGCGATGTGAAGCCGCGGCGGCTGATCTTTCTCGGTGACAGTTTTCACGACGGCGCGGCGCGCGAGCGCATCGATGAAAGCGACCTTGCCGTGTTGCGGACCATCACGGCGGCTTGCGACACCATCTGGATCACCGGCAACCATGATCCGGCACCACCCGCCGACATCGGCGGCAGCATCATGAGCGAAGTGACGCTCGGCGGAATCACGCTGCGCCATATGCCGGGAGCGCTGGACGGCGATGAGTTGGAAATCGCCGGCCACCTGCATCCGGCGGCAGCCATCGAACAGCGCGGCCGCCGCATTCGCTGCCGCTGCTTCATCGCCGACCAGCGCCGCATTATCATGCCGGCCTTTGGAAGTTATACCGGAGCGCTCGGTATCGGCTCGGACGCCTTCGATGGATTGTTCGGCGACTTTCATGTGTGGATGATCGGCGGCCGCGCCATCCACCGCTTCCCGGCCTCGAAGGTCAGATAAGCAGGCGCAGCAGCAGGGCGAGGAGCGAGATCACCGCACCCGCCGTCAGGATCATGCGCAACTTGCCAAACCACGGCGGCAAGCGTCCAGCCTCGACACTCAGCACGTCCCACAGGGCTTGCATGAGAAAGCCGGCAATGAGCAGGCTGAGCCCCAGGACCTGCGGCAGGAACAATGCGGTAAAGCCCGCCAGCGAGGCCAGAGTACTGGTGGCAAACTCCAGCGACTGGCGCTTTTCCCCGTAAGGCCCCAGTGCCGTTCCCCAGCGGATGCCGCCGAGAAATGAGAGAATGATGGCGCCGTAGATGCGGCCCACTTCAAGCCCAAGACCGGCAGGCAATCCCGGAACCGGCAGCCATGGCGACAGGGCCGCTACCGCGAACGGCAAAAGTCCGGCCAGCCCCAGCGCCAGGGCGGCACCGGGAATGCGATCACTTCTCACGACATCCCTCATCGCCTGAGGTTCGCCCATGCGCCGGAGAAATTCAAGCGCGGCGCGGCTGCCAACCAATCAGCCGGTTTTGGCGCGCATGGCCTCGATCAGATCGCCCGTCACCTCGCCGGTCACTTTCATGCCCGACTGGAGCTGGAACAGGCGGATGGCGTTGAGCGTGCGGTTGCCGGCGCGGCCATCGGGTTCACCGACGTTGAAGCCAAGTTGGCTGAGCAGCTGCTGGGCCTCAAGAACGGGATTGGCGTTTTCGTCCGGCGAGAGTGTGCTTTGCTTGCCGGGCGCAGCCGTCTGGGCGGGCGGCGTTACCGCTGGGGCATTGGAGTTCCAGGCGGCATCGGTCACGGCGACGACGTTGGCCTCGTCGAGGGCTGCCACGGGTGACCAGCTGTTGATCCTGGCATTCACGGCGGCGACGTCGCTGCCCGATAGTCCAGCAGCGAGCTGCGTGCCGCGCTTGCCGGCATCCTTGTCGCCCTGGCGTCCGGCCATGGTATACCAGAAGAGCGCTTCCGGTTTGTCGATCTTGGTGCCAAGGCCGCGCTCATAGAGGACCGCCAGATTGAACTGGCTGTCCTTCAACCCGTGTTCAGCTGCTTCCTTGAACCAGTGGAAGGCCTTGTCATAATTCGGCGTGCCGACGAGATTGCCGGCGGCGATCACCGCAGCGTTATGCATCGCCTTGACGTTGCCGCTGGCGGCGGCGCGCTCATACCAGAGAAGTGCGGTGGCCACGTCCTGGGGAACGCCCTTGCCGCGCTCGAACAGGGTGGCCAGCCGGTACTGGGCCGGGGCGAGACTACGCGAGGCGGCAAGCTGATACCATTTGGCGGCTTCGGGGAGATTCTGTTCCAGGCCCTGGCCGTCGAGATAACGGCTGGCGATGATGAACTGCGCCTTGGCGTCACCGCCGGCGGCGGCTTCGCGCAGTGCCTGGCTGCCCACTTCGGGCTGCGGTATCTCGCTCTGTTCCACCGAGGATCCGGGTTCGGCGACGATCGAGGCCAGCGAGGCATCGGTCTTCTGCACTGGAAGAGCGGCGTTGGTCTGGGCCACGGCTGGCAGGGAGCCGGTGACAATATTGTCAACCAGTCCGTCTGACGCGATGTCGACGGTCTTGCCGCCCGGCCCGGTGGCGGTCACGGTCAGGGAGTCCACTGTGCCCTTGTCGGAGAGCGCCGCGACGTTGTGCTGCACCGGCTCCACTGGCGTTTCGATCATCGTCGACTGTTTGGCGGACTTCGAGGACTTCGACATGATGTTGAAGGTGAAGGCCGAGACGGCGGCGAGAAGAACAATACCGGCGAGGATAAGCTTGCGCCGCTTGTTGCTGCCGGCGTCGCTCTTTGCCGGCTTGGCTTCGGCGATGACCTGCTTGCCGCCCACATAGGTGATGGGCTGCTGCTTGGTTTGGCCTTTGAGGAAGGGCAGCGAGAACTTGAAGCGGCTGTTGGCGCCAGACTTTAGCGGCGGCCTTTGCTCAGCACCGATAAGGCTGGCGCGGCCGGCGGCGGCTTGCGCGGCGCGGCGGGCGGCGGCAATGAAGTCATCGGCTGGTTCGTCCGGTTCATAGCTGCCAGCTACGAATTCAGGTTCGGCAGGTGCTTGAGCGGCAGCCTCCGGCTGGGGAAGCGGCTCAGGTTCCGGCGGAAGCGGATTGAAAGCGTCGGCTGCCGGTTGCGGCGCCTCGAAAACCGGGTCCGGAAACACCCCGGCGGGATCGAAAAAGGGCTGCTGACTGCGGGTTTCAACCGCTTCTGGCGCCGTCCACACTGGCTGGGTCTGGAATTCCTTGGCCTGCTGCGCCATGTTGGCGGCAAGCTGATGGCCAGCGGAAGAGGTTTCAAGCTCGGTCAGCTTGTTGACGATCTGCTCGAGCGTCTCATGAACAGCTTCGAGGGTTTCCTGATTGCGCTGATCGGAATTGGCGGCACTGTCGCGCACGGCGCGCAGGCCGTCCTCGAGGGCGCGCAGCTCCGGCGAGGCCTGCGCCGCCGTGGCCTGATGGGCGGCCATGACGCGGTCGGCAGCCCGGGTGGCGGCATCCTCGGCGGCCTGGGCCACCATGCCGCGGCTTTCCTCCAGCCCGTCATAGAGCTGGCGGATGGCGCGCTCCATGGTCTCGAGATTGCCAAGCTGCTGCTCGGTGCGGCCGACGCGATCATTGACGGATGCCAGCTGCTGTTCGAGAGCGGTCAGGGCATGGCCATCGCCCTGCAGGCGCATGGCCTCGGCGAGGCGGTGATCAAGTTCGGCGATGCGGCGTTCAAGCTCACCGAACTGTGGCAGGTTGCGGGCCGCCGACTGGTTCTGCTCCAGCTTGCGGGTGATGTCGGCAATGCGCCGGTCCATTTCGGCCAGAGGCCGCGTGTCGGGACCCTGGGCCACGCGGGTCGAAAGCTGTTCGACGGCAACCCTGAGGGCATGAACATCGCGCTCGCTGGCGGTGGCCGTCTTGACGTCGTCGAGGCGCTTGTTGGTCGAGGCGATCTCGCCGCGCAGGCGCTGCAGGTCCTGAGTGGTGGCCGATGACTGGCTGACGAGGGCGCCCTGGGCTTCCTTCAACAGGCCGAGAATGCGGCCCTCGATGTCACGCAGTTCGCGCTGGGCGGTACCGGCGGCCACGCTCTGGGCCTGGGCACCGGCGTGCTCGCTGGCGTGGCGCACCTGTTCGATGCGGTCGGCAAGCTGATTGATTTCCTTGCGCACCTGGTCCGGCAGGCCGCTCGGCTGGTTCGCTTCCGAGCGTTGCAGGCGCACCGCGAGATCGGCGATGCGCTGTTCGAGACCAGCGAAGGCGGGCGCGGCGCGGACCAGGTCTTCGGCATTGGCCTGGGTAGCGCGCTGCGACATGTCGCCCAGGCGATCCTGCATCGACTTCAGGCTGTCGCGGGTGCGCTTCTCGCTGACTTCAATATGCTCGACGACGTTGCGGATGGCGGTTTCGAGGGAGGCGAAGCCCGGTACATCCTCGGGCTTCTCGATGGCCTTCGCAGGCTTCGCCGTCTGGGCCATCTGGCGTCCGAACACCGACAGGCGCTCGTTGACGGCGGTGAAGGCCTCGACCGTCTGGCGTTCGTTGCTGTCAATGCGATTGAGGATGCGGGTGACGGTATCACTGTCGTTGTAGCGCGACCGTGGCGCCTCATAGGGCAGAATGGTGGCCGATTCGCGCTCGCGCTGGGCCAGCCTCGACAGCTGATGGGCGATATCCTCAAGGCGCACGGTGGTGTCCTCGCGGCGCGGTGCGGGCTCTGCCGTTTCCTGCTCAAAATAATCTTGCTGCGGAGTGGCTCCGGAGGCCATTTCGGTGGCCACCTCGTCGTCGGATTGGTCGAGAATCACCGTATTCAGCCATTCGCCGAGGCTCATGCCGGCCTTCCGGGCGGCATGTTTCGCTGCTTCGCGAACCTCTGGTCCGATGCCCTTGACGCTCCACGGGATACCCGGTTTCATTGTGTTTTTTCTCTCGTCTGCCTGTACTGGCCCCATCCATCTGTTGCATCTGGACTGGGCCGGGACGTTGAATTTCCCTGTCCAAAAGTTAACGGCTTTGGTAAATATTCGGTTAAGCGGTTGAAACCTTTGGTGCGAATCGACGTGACATAGGGGGCAATTCGGCCGCGCGCCAAGGCCGTGAACGTAACCATAGTCAAGACTCGTAATGGCAAAGTCTTGCGGGACTTGGGTCTTCACTCTATGTACCTAACGGCAGCAATAGTCTGGAAAGACGCTAACCGCTGGAGCTTATGATGACAGCCACAGATACCAAGGACCGGTCCAACCGCGACCGCACTTATTCGATCACCGAACTCTGCCGCGAGTTCGAGGTTACACCGCGCACCCTGCGCTTCTACGAACAGAAGGGTCTCCTGCATCCGGCGCGCCGGGGCTGGACCAGGCTGTTCAGCTACCGTGACCGGGCCCGCCTGCAGCTCATCCTGCGCGGCAAGCGGGTTGGCTTCGCGCTCGAAGAGATCAAGGAAATGCTTGATCTCTACAATCTGCGCGACGGCCAGTTGACCCAGCTGCGCATCGCCTCGACCAAGATGCGTGAACGTCTCGACGCGCTGCGCATTCAGCGCGTCGAGCTTGCGGATGCCATTGCCGACCTCGAACGCACCGTCGTCGTCGTCGACGGCATGCTGAAGGAACGCGAGGCGGCGGGCGGCGCTGCCAAGGCCGCCACCGGCAACTGAAATCTCTTGTCTTGTCTGCCAGACGCGTCCGGGTGAAACATCCCCCGGACGCGTCATCTATATGAAGGACTGCGGCCGGCGATGACCCTGGCTTACATCGGCAATATCCTCGACCGTTGCGCCAACCAGCGCGGCGATTCGGCATGGCTGGCGGCACAGCGCCAGGCGGCCAATGTCCGCATGGTGCATATCAACGGCGACCGCACCACCGTGATTGACGGGAAACTGGAAACGACGCGCCCGGCCGAGGGTGATCTCACGGTGTTTCTGGGGCGCGACGCTTCGGGAGCGCCGTGGTTTGCCTGCAAGTCGAGCGCCACGGAAAACCTCACCGACCTGCGCAGCCTCGCCATGCAAAACCTTCTGCCCGGTGACGAGATCGGCATTCTGGCCCAGGCCCGCTCACTGATCCACTGGCACGAGCGGCGCGGCTTCTGTTCGAACTGCGCCGGACGCAATGAAACTGCCGATGCCGGATACCGGCGGCATTGCGCGGCCTGCGGGGCTGACCATTTTCCGCGCACTGATCCAGTGATCATCATGGTGGTGCGCCAGGCCAACCGCATCCTGCTTGGCCGTCAGGCCAGCTGGGCACCCGGCATGTTCTCGGCCCTTGCCGGATTCATGGAACCGGGTGAGACCATTGAAGACGCCGCACGGCGCGAGGTTTTCGAAGAGGCCGGAATCCGGGTTGGCGAAATCAAGTACGTTGCCAGCCAGCCCTGGCCGTTCCCAGCCAACCTGATGATCGGGCTCATCGGCGAGGCGCTTTCCGATACCATCAGCATCGACGACAAGGAACTGGAACAGGCGCGCTGGTTTGATTTCGCGGAAGCCCGGATGATGCTTGACCGCACCCATCCGGACGGATTGTGGGCCACCAATCCGATGGCCATTGCCCACCTGCTGGTAAGCCAGGCGCTTCAGCCGTCCTGACCGGGCTGCATCCGCCGCGCGATCTCGGCGCGCAGGGGCGAGGACCGGTAGACGCCGAGAATGCGCAGGTAGCTTGAAAAGAATTCAAGTTCCTCAAGTGCCAGCCTGACATTGCGGTCAGCCGGATGGCCCTCGATATCGGCATAGAACTGGGTGGCCGAGAACTGGCCCTCAAGCTGATAGGATTCGAGCTTGGTCATGTTGACGCCATTGGTGCGCAACGTCCCGGCAGCGCTTTACAAGGCGATGGGCGGTTTCGCCACCAATGGCGTCAACATGACGAAGCTCGAATCCTACCAGCTCGAAGGACAGTTCTCGGCCACCCAGTTCTATGCCGATATCGAGGGTCATCCCACCGACCGCAATGTCCGGCTGGCGCTCGAG
>JBKJQD010000128.1:0-5763 GCA_046594125.1 Aestuariivirga sp. | reverse complement strand
ATCGATTCCGTCGAGGACATGAAGATCCTGTTCGACGGTATCCCGCTCGACAAGATGAGCGTGTCGATGACCATGAATGGTGCTGTGCTGCCAATCATGGCGCTTTATATCGTGGCGGGCGAGGAGCAGGGCGTGGCGCCGGAAAAACTGTCGGGCACCATCCAGAACGACATCCTCAAGGAATTCATGGTGCGGAACACCTTCATCTATCCGCCCACGCCGTCGATGCGCATCGTGGCGGACATTTTCAAATATACTTCCGAGCGCATGCCTAAATTCAACTCGATCTCGATCTCCGGCTACCACATGCAGGAAGCCGGAGCGACCGCCGATCTGGAATTGGCCTATACCTTGGCTGACGGCCTCGAATACGTGAAGGCGGGCGTTGCCGCCGGACTCGACATCGACCGCTTCGCGCCACGGCTGTCGTTCTTTTGGGCCATCGGCATGAATTTCTTCATGGAAGTGGCCAAGATGCGCGCGGCGCGCATGATCTGGGCCAAGCTCATCAAACGCTTCAACCCTCAAGACGAGCGCTCGCTGTCGCTGCGCACCCATTGCCAGACGAGCGGCTGGAGTCTGGCCGCGCAGGACGTGTTCAACAATGTGACGCGCACTTGCATCGAGGCTATGGCGGCGACTCAGGGCGGGACGCAATCGCTGCACACCAATTCACTCGACGAGGCGCTGGCGCTGCCTACCGATTTCTCGGCGCGCATCGCCCGCAACACGCAATTGTTTTTGCAACAGGAAGCTGGAACCTGCCGGGTGATTGATCCGTGGGGCGGCAGTTACTTTGTCGAACGCCTCACCGCCGATCTCGCCGAGAAAGCCTGGGGCCACATCGAAGACATCGAGGCGATGGGCGGCATGGCCCGGGCCATCGAGGCTGGCATCCCCAAGTCGCGCATCGAGGACGCAGCAGCCCGGACCCAGGCGCGCATCGATGCTGGCGAGCAGACGGTGGTGGGCGTCAACAAATACAAGACCGATGAAGATGCCCGAATCGACATTCTCAAGGTCGACAATTCGGCGGTGCGCGCCAGGCAGATCGAGAAGCTGCAGCGGCTGCGCCACGAGCGCGACGAAGCGCAATGCCAGGCGATGCTGGGGCGGCTGTCGGATGTGGCGCGTTCAAGTTCCGGCAACTTGCTGGCCGCCGCCGTCGATGCAGCCCGAGCCAAGGCGACGGTTGGTGAAATCTCATTGGCGCTTGAAGCCGTGTGGGGCCGCCACGTGCCGGTGGTGCGCGCCGCCAAGGGCGTCTACGCGGCAACGGCCAGGGACCAGCATAAAATCGAACAGGCGCGTCATGCGGTTGCCGCCTTCCGCGAGGCCGATGGCCGGCCGCCGCGCATTCTGGTGGCCAAGATCGGACAGGACGGCCATGACCGGGGACAGAAGGTCATCGCCTCGGCCTTCACCGACATGGGCTTCGACGTGATCATCGGGCCGCTGTTCGCCACGCCGCGGGAAGTGGCCGAGCAGGCGGTGAGGGACAAGGTTCATGTGGCCGGTGTCTCGACGCTGACGGCAGGCCACATGACGCTGGTTCCGGAACTCAAGGCCGCACTCGATGCCGCCGGACGCTCCGATATTCTGGTGGTGGTGGGTGGCGTCATTCCGCCCGAAGACGTGCCGGCACTGTTGGCCATGGGGGCCGCGGCGGTGTTTCCGCCGGGCACGGTGATCCCCGATGCGGCGCTGGCCTTGCTGGAGCGGCTGAACCTGCATCTGGGTTACGCCCAGAAGGCGGCGGAGTAGGATTATGCCGGGCAATCCCTATGAGGACCTGCCGCCTGAGGCCTTCTGGCGGACAGCGGTCGCCAACCGGACGATCTTCGATCTGAGCGGGTTGTGGCGCCCCAGGTTCGGGATGGACACCGGCGATCCGGTCGTGACTTTCGGATCGTGCTTTGCCCAGCACATCGGACGCGCTCTGAGAGAGCGGGGCTTTGCCTGGTTCGACGCGGAACAAGCACCAGATGGTCTATCAGCGGGCAATGCGCGCCGCTTCAACTACGGCATCTTCTCGGCGCGCACGGCGAACATCTACACAACGTCTCTGCTGCTGCAGTGGACGCGGTGGGCCATGGACATTGCCGCGCCACCGTCGGAATACTGGGAAGACGGCGGGCGCATCTTCGATCCATTCCGGCCGAAGATCGAGACCAACGGATTTTCATCGGTTTCCGAGATGTCACGATCGCGCAAACGCGCCATCGCGAGCTTCAGCGACTGTATCCGGAGTGCGCGCCACTTCGTCTTTACACTGGGCCTCACCGAAAGCTGGTGGAACCGCCAGGGCGGATACGAGTATCCCCTGTGTCCCGGCACCGCCGGCGGTTCATTCGATGCGGCGCTGCACCGGTTTGACAATCAGGATTTCGGCTTCGTCGCGGAACAGCTCACGGCGGCGATGGACCTGATGAAGCAGGCCAATCCGCAGCTGAAATTCCTGCTGACGGTTTCGCCAGTGCCACTCACCGCCACGATGAGCGGCAAGCATGTGCTGGTGGCAACACAACATTCCAAGGCGATCCTCAGGGCGGTGGCGGGTCAGCTAGCGGCGGCACGTGCCGATACCGATTATTTTCCGTCCTATGAGATCATCACATCGGCTGTGGCGCGCAGCATGTTCTATGAATCGAACCTGCGCCAAGTGACCAGCCACGGTGTCGATCAGGTGATGCGGCACTTCTTCAGCGGCCTGGGACTCAGCGGCGGCGCAATGGCCGCAGCGCAGCAACCGGACGCCGATGTCAATTGCGAGGAAGAACTGCTCGACGCATTCGGGACGCCATGACGGACACGCCGCTCTACATTCTCGCAAGCGCACTGCGCCCGTGCAAACTGTGCATCATCGGCAACAGCTTTGCCGGTTCCGTCTACCGCGCCTATCAATTGCAAAGCGATGAATTCCGCAACCGCATTCGGATCGATTTCCACGCCGCTGGAGGTGTCAATTTCAAGAACATTGCCGTGGCCGAAGGACGCGTTGTCAATGCCAGATCGATTGCGGTGAAGCATGGCAACGTCATCGCCGACTACGATGCCGTCATCGTCTATGGCCCTCTCCCCAATCCGGAGGAACTCGCCGCCATGCGGTGGTACATGTACAAAACCGGCATATCGTCCCAGGTCAGCGACGCGGCGGTCATGGACAGCATCACCGCGTCGGAGAGTTACCGTCTGTGCCGGATGCTGGAACCGTCCGGCAGAAGCAACATCTTGGCGCTGTCGCGGAACCCGCGAAGTAACGGTGACGCTGTCAATCCACGGCGCTTTAGCGCGGCAGTCCGTGATATAGCGTTGGGCTTGGGTTCTATCCGCTACATTCCGTTTCCCAGTTTTCTCTTTGGCCCGGACTATGTGCCGAAGTTCGAATACTACAAGGACTCGGTCAGGATTGACGGCAGCAGCGGACAATCGCCGACGCAAGCCAAGCAGGATATCTATCACATGAACGCCTTGGGCGGCGGGCTGGTGCTTGGGGGTATTTTACAGGCACTGGCGCTGGCCCCTGAACTCTTCACATGAGCCTTACGCGCAGAAAGCGGCGGAGTAGAAGTTCACCGGGTGAAGGGCTATAGTGGCCGCCATGAATATGATTGCGTTGATTGCAAAACTTGAGGAAATGAGGCCTGCGCTCGAAGCGGAGGGTGTGGCTCATCTGGCATTTTTCGGCTCTCAGGCGCGCGGCGACGCATTGAAGGATAGCGACCTGGATCTGCTGATCGACGTTGTTCCGGACTGCCGGTTTTCGATTCTCAATCTGGTGAAGGTCGAACATCTGGTTGGCGAAGTCATGGGAATAACCGCCAACGCACTCATGCGCCGCAGCCTCGACAAGCCTTTCAAGACCGCAATTGCCGCCGATGTCATCGAGGTGTTTTAGGAGCGGGGCCGCGCGCGTTTCAGAATGAACGACATGATCGATGCAATTGATCAGAACGGCCTGCTCCTGCGCGAAAAGACCTTCGACGATTTGACAACGGACCGGCCACTCAAAGCTGCCTTTGAGAGATTCCTTGAAATTCTCAGTGAAGCCTCCCGCCATGTCCCCGAATCACTTCGCGCCAATGCGCCTGAAATCCCGTGGCGCGGCGTTTCCGACATTGGAAATCACCTCCGCCATGCCTATCATCGCGTTGACAGCGAGATTCTCTGGCGCCTTCATGCGGACGGCGATCTGACATCATTGCGGACTGTCATCGTCCGCTTTCTTGATTCACCAGAAGAACCGTCCGCCTGAACCTTCGCCATTGTTATGCCTAGAATGCAGCTGAATGATTGGCCATCGACTGGAGCCCTTCACATGATCCGGCAGATTCTTGCCTTCGCCGCTCTCGCGGCCTTGCTGTGCGGCTGCGTGTTGCAATCGCGGGTTCCGCTTTATAGCGATGCCGATGGCCAGTTGATTCTCGGCGAGACCGGCGGGCCAGCGCAAATGTCGAACTGGCGGGACGGTAAATGGGTGGCGGACAAGGACCAACTGCGGATTTCAGTCACCGGCAAGCACTATCAAGCGGAGAACATCGCCATGACCTTCGTTGCACTGAGCGGCGATTGGCTGGTGCTACAAGCCGTCGAGGAAGGCAAGCCCGCGGCCTACCTGCTGGCCCAAGCGAAGGACCGGGCCGTCGAGGTCTGGCCGCTGGCCTGCACTGATCTCAAGAAGAACGACACGTTCTCCGCCTCGATCAGCTACGAAGGCGATGACTGTTTCATCAATCCGGGTGCGCCCGCCAAGGAACTGTTCGCGGCGCTGCTGACCAATCCCGGCCAACCCACCTCGCGGCTTGTATTACTGCCGTAGGCGGGCATGGCACTTGCGCGGTGGCGGGTGGAGTGTTTCAAAATGAACCTGTCTCGCCGGTCCATCCTGTCAGGAGCCGCGGTTAGTGCCGTCCCGGCTCTGCCTGTTCTTGCGGCTGCAAACAAGAGTCAGATCAAGGACTTGCAGGCAGCACTTGAGAAAGCGATTCAGGGCGGCGGCACGATACAGCTTCCGGCCGGACGCTTTTCCGTTTCGGGCCTTACCATCACGGCACCAGTGCATATTTCAGGCGTACCCGGCGGGACGATACTGTCCAGTGGCAACGGCAAGCCGGTCCTCACTATCGACGGCGCCGCCGATGTCACCATCTCCGGCATAACTTTCGAAGGCGGAGATGCTCCGCCTGCGGATGATTTCTCGCTCGTCGCCGCCAAGGGTGCCACGGGACTGGTGATCGACAGTTGCCGCTTCACCGCGTCAAAGGGCAACGGGTTGCGGCTTGAGGGCTGCGCCGGTCGCATCAGTGGAAACTATTTCGCGGACATTGCCCGCACCGCCCTCTTCGCGCGTGACTCCCAGGGGCTGGAGATTTCTGGTAACAGCCTCGACGGCATCGGCAACAACGGCATCCAGGTTTGGACATCGAAGCCCGCCGAAGACGGCACCATGGTCAGCAACAACCGCATTTCCCGCGTTGCAGCCAATGACGGCGGAACCGGACAGAACGGCAACGGCATCAATGTCTACAAGGCGGGCAACGTCATGGTATCGGGCAACCGGATCAGCGACTGTGCCTTCTCGGCCATCCGCAACAATGCCGGCTCAAACTGCCAGATTCAGAACAACTCCATTTCGCGCACCGGCGAGGTGGCGATCTATTGCGAGTTCGGTTTCGAGGGCGCCATCGTCAGCGGTAATCTGATCGAGGATGTGGCGCTTGGCATTTCGATCACCAATTTCAACGAACGCGGCCGGTTGGCAAC
>JBKJQD010000321.1:0-4424 GCA_046594125.1 Aestuariivirga sp. | reverse complement strand
GGCCGCAAGTTTTCGTTTGCCCTTGATGGCTTGCTTTCCGGGCATGGCGCGGATGAGGTTGAGGGCGAAGTGGCGGACAATGGCCATGTTGCGGGCGCCGTGGCCGCGCCTGAGGCGGGACTGGTCTTCCCTGAACTGGACGTCGAGCACCCAGTGCAGGCCGTTTTCCATGGCCCAGTGGGCGCGGGCGGCCCGGGCGAAAGCCTCTGCGGTCAGGGCGCGCGATGCGACGTGGCAGCGCCGCTCCACCGTGGTTTCACCGCCCGCCTCGATGCGGGTCTCGAGGCGGCCATGGGCTTTTTCGACGCTGGCCAGCGTGCCGATTCCGGTTTCGGGAGCGCCATCGAAATAGAGTTCGATCTCGGCATGGGCGGTCTTCTGATTGTCCCTGGTGGCCAGCAGATAATCGCCGCCGCAATCGACGATCTTTTCGGCGATGTCCGGCTGGCGGCCCATGGCGTCGATGGCGACAAGACTGCCGGCCAACGCGCCCGAGGCGGCCTGTCCGCGCCCACGGCCGTGGCTGCGGCGCGAGGCCTTGCCGGCAATGACGATCTGGCCCACGCAAGGACGGCAGGCGCTCGGCCACGAAGTTGAGGAAACACGAGGCGAACAGCGCAGGAAATCGAGGTGCTTGTTGCCTCACAGGACAATATCATCATAATCGTCGCAGGCCGCCATCGTGCCGCAGACCACCAAAAGCAGCACCTCGCCCAGCGGATACATCACCTTGCACGGCTGGCGGGTGTCCTTGATCTCCGCAAAATGCTCCAAAAGGCTCGTGCGGCGCAGCGCGGCGGTTTCGTCCATGGCTTCCTCCCGAATGAGCGGAAGCCCTTTCCATCACACCAACCCATCACCTGTCACAAATCAACGCAGCCCGTTAACCTGAACTCGTTGCCCTGAATGGAACGCCAGCGAATTGCCAAGGGCGCGGACCGTGCTAGGTTCAAGCCAATGCGGAGGACCACATGACACCTGAAGACCGTATAGTGCAGCTCGGACTGGTGCTGCCGCCAGCTGCCGGGGCGGTGGCCAATTACGTGCCATGGGCTATCACCGGCAATCTGCTGATGACCTCGGGCAATCTTCCGTGGCGCGATGGCAAGCTTGCCTATGCCGGCAAGATCGGCCGTGAACTCTCGGGCGAGGATGGTTACAGCTCCTGCCAGCTCTCCTGCCTCAATGCCATCGCCCAAATCAAGGATGCGGTCGGTGATCTTGCGAAGGTCAAGCGCATCATCCGGCTGGAGGGCACCATGGGTGTCGACGAGAGTTTCAAGGACCACCCGAAATGTCTGAATGGTGCGTCTGATCTGATCAACACCGTATTCGGTGACAGGGGCCGCCATACGCGCATGATTTACACCAATCCGGTGATGCCCCTCGACTGCACTTCGCTGGTGGTGCTTTATGCGGAGATCGAGTCATGACGGAAGAAGAGCACAAGGCGGAACTGGACCGCGCCAACGCCGGTTATGGCATGGTGGGCCAGCGCCTGTTGTCTGAAACCGATGACCTGCGCGTCTGGCGCATTGAGCTCGCACCCGGCGAGCGCGTTGCTTACCACAAGCATGTGCTGAATTACTTCTGGACGGCGACCAGTGCCGGGAAGTCACGCTCGACCTGTGACGATGGCCGTGTCGCGGACACCGAATATGCGGTGGGCACGACGCGACACTATCATTTCGGCCCCGGGGAAAGCATGGTTCATGATCTTGAGAATACTGGTGATACGTTGCTGAGCTTTACCACCGTTGAACTGAAAATCGGTAGCGCCAACCAGGCTCTGGCCCTGCCGCCGGGCACTTTGGAGCGTTGAACGTGACACCGCACATGATCGAAATCGCTTCCGGCCTTGGCTTTCCGGAAGGCCCCGTCATGCTTCCCGATGGCGCCATGCTGGTGGTGGAAATCGCCAAGGGTTGCATCACCCGCATCGGCCAAGACGGGCGCAAATCGACACTGGCCACGCCGGGTGGTGGACCTAATGGCGCCGCGTTCGGACCCGATGGCTTTCTCTATGTCTGCAACAGCGGCGGCTTCACTTGGAACAATGAGGGCGGCAGAACGGTTCCCGCCGGACAGGCGCTCGATTACAGCGGTGGCCGCATCGAACGCGTCGACATCGACACTGGCAAGGTGGAGGTCATCTACAGCAGCTGCCAAGGCCATCCGCTGAAAGGTCCGAACGACATTGTCTTCGACCGGCAGGGCGGATTCTACTTCACCGATCATGGCAAGCGCCGCCCCCGCGAAGTTGATCTGGGCGGGCTCTTTTATGCAAAGACCGACGGCAGTTTCATCGCCGAACTGGTGCAGCCGATGCTCATGCCGAATGGCGTTGGCCTGGCGCCCGATGAGAAGACCGTCTACGTTGCCGAGACCCGCACCGGGCATCTCTGGGCCTTCGATATCACCGCGCCAGGCGTGCTGCGTAAACAGCCGCCGCATGAAAATGGTGCCCGCCATCTGGCCGGACCTTCAGGCTTTACGTCTTACGATTCGCTGGCGGTGGAGCGTGACGGCAACATCTGTGTTGCTTCGCTGGTGCTGGGCGGAATCAATGTGGTGGCACCCGATGGCCGCTTCGTGGAATTCGTCCCGACACCTGATCCGATCTGCACCAACATCTGCTTCGGCGGACCGGACCTGCTCACCGCCTACATCACCTTGTCGAGCACGGGCCGGGTGGTCAGCATGCCCTGGCCGAGGGCCGGGCTGCGGCTCAACTTTGATCCCTGTGCCGGTTAAGCAAGCTGGCGTGCCGCCCACAGAAGGCGCAGGTCGAGACTAGAGTCAGTTAGTGGTCAGAGATGGCAAGGCGGAACCTTCGCACGGTTTCGGCCATGCCATAGACCAGCGCCTCGGCGATGATGGCGTGACCGATTGACACCTCCGCCAGATTGGGAAGGGCCGCCACCAGCGGCGGAAGATTGGCGGTGGTCAGGTCATGGCCGGCGTTGAGTCCGACGCCCGCCTTTTGCGCCGCCTTGCCGGTGGCGATGACGCGGTCCAATTCGCGCCGGGCATGGGCCTCCTCCTGCGCCCCGCCATAGGGGCCGGTGTAGATTTCGACGCGGTCAGCACCCACCGACTTTGCCAATTGTGGCGCGTAGGGGTCGGGATCGATGAACAGCGAAACGCGCATGCCACCCTTGTGCAACCGGGCGATCGCCTCCTTCAGGAGGCCGTTGTTCATGACGATGTCCCAGCCATGGTCGGAGGTGCCCTGGGCCGGATCGTCGGGCACCAGCGTCGCCTGGTCCGGCCGATTGGCCTCAACAAGCTTGAGGAAGCGTTCGTCCGGAAAGCCTTCGATATTGTATTCGCAGGCCGGGAAATCGGTGCGGATCATAGCGCGCAGCACGGCCACGTCGGAGGTTCGGATATGGCGCTCGTCAGGCCGCGGATGAATGGTCAGCCCCGCCGCGCCCGCCTCCAGCGCAATCCGCCCCAGCCCCACGACAGACGGCCACGGCAGGCCGCGGCGGTTCCTCAGATAGGCGATGGCATTGACGTTGACGGACAGCTTGCACGGCACGGGCGAGACACTCCTCGAAGAGGCCCTGTCTATAGCGGCACAACTGGTCCGCTCGTTCCGTCCGGTTTATGGAATTAATGCCAGTCCGCTTCAGGCGGCCGGTTTGAATGGAAGCACCTTCAAGTGCCGTCCCGCCTTGCGCATCAGAGCCACATCATGCTGCAATTGCATTTTCAGCAGGAGTTCCATGGAGACACCAAATGCCTTTTCAAAACGCAACGCCATATCGGGCGTCAGAGAGGCGTTGCCGTTGAGCATGGCGCTAAGGGATTGCCTCCCCACACCCAGAATTGTCGCCGCCGCCGTAACCGACAAGCCGTGTGAGGCAAGAACTTCAAGTTTGAGCAATTCTCCAGGGTGGGCGGGATCAAGCATTCGCAACATTTCAAACCTCAATGATAATCAACAAGATCAATCTCTTCCGCCGCGCCGTCAAACCAGCGGAAAACCAGGCGCCAATTACCGCTGACCGACAGGCTCCAGAATCCCTTGCGATCTCCTTTCAGCGCATGAAGTCGCCAACCTGGTAATGCCGCAAGTTCTTCAACCCGATCAGCCACGCTCAAGGCCGAAAGCATCAAGCGCAAACGCGCTAGCTGATCCGCAGCGATGTCGCGAGTCACGCCGTCCACGAACAGCGCCTTTAAAGCCTTGTGCCGTATGGATCTGATCACGCTCCAACTGTAGCGTGTCGCGCGACACGCGTCAAACCTTCATCCCCTCCACGCCGCGTGAAATTCCGGCGACACCGGTGCGGGCGACTTCGACCAGGCCCAGCGGCACCATCAGCGAGATGAACTGGTCGACCTTGTCGCTCTTGCCGGTGATTTCGAAGATGAAGCTCTGGGTGCCGGCGTCGATGACGCGGGCCCGGAAGGCA
>JBKJQD010000057.1:0-4428 GCA_046594125.1 Aestuariivirga sp. | reverse complement strand
GCCCGCGGCGTCAAGGGCATCATCATCAGCCCGAATGAAGTCGATGCCATGGCACCGGCCCTGCTGCAGGCGGTCGAGGCCGGCATTCCGGTGGTCACCGTCGACCGCCGCGTGCCGTCGGTCGAAGGCATTCTCGCCCATGTCGGTGCCGACAACGTCAAGGGTGGCGAAGCCCAGGGCAATCTCATTGTCAAGATGTTCCCCGATGGCGCCACCATCATCAACCTGCAGGGCCAGTCGGGCGCCTCGCCGGCCATTGACCGCAACAAGGGCCTGCACAACGTGCTCGACGGCATGGCCGACAAGTACAAGATTGTCTTCGAACAGACCGCCGGTTTCGACCGCGCCAAGGGCTTGGCCGTGACCGAAGCGGCACTGGCCGGCATGGCCGATCCGCCGAAGGTCATCGTCGCCGCCAATGACGACATGGCCCTGGGCGCCATGGAAGCCGTGAAGGGCCGTGGCCTTACGGGGATCGCCATCATCGGCTTCGACGCGCTGCCGGAAGCCCTGGCGCAAGTGCGCGATGGCGGCCTCACCGCCACCATCGAGCAGTTCCCGGGCAAGCAAAGCTCCATCGGCGTGCAGACGCTCGTTGCCTTCCTCAAGAACGGCACCAAGCCCGCCGAAAAGGTTATGTTGCTGACGCCGGTCGCCGTCACCAAGGATAATCTCAACATCGCCGAACGCCTCGGCGAAGTGAAGTAACAGGCACGCATTGATTTCCGGCCGGAATGGTTTTCCGGCCGGAAGATTTTTGCCATGACAGACCCGGCACCTTCCCAGCCGCTCCTGCGCATGACCGGGATTTCCAAATCTTTTCCCGGTGTGCGGGCGCTCGACTCGGTCGATTTCGAAGTTGGCGAGGCCGAGATCCATGCCTTTCTTGGCGAGAATGGTGCTGGCAAATCGACACTTCTGAAAATCCTGTCAGGCGCCCAGGCGCCCGATGCCGGCCGTATCCAGTTCGGCGGCCGCGATGTGCATTTCGCCAGCCCCCACGAAGCCCAGGCCAGCGGCATCGTGACCATCTACCAGGAATTCACCCTGGCCCCCGACATGACTATTGCCGAGAATGTCTTCATCGGGCGTGAGCCAGGCTCAAGGCTCTTTGTCAGCCGCCGCAAGCTTGAGGAGCAGACCCAGACGCTGGCCCGGCGCATCGGCCTGGAGCGCAGCCCGCGCGCCCTGGTGCGCGATCTCTCGGTGGCCGAGCAGCAGATGGTGGAAATCGCCCGGGCGCTGTCGATGAAATCGCGGGTCATCGTCATGGACGAGCCCACCTCTGCGCTGAGCCGTACCGAAGTGGAAAAGCTCTTCGAGATCATCCGCGGCCTGAAGCGCGACGGCATCTCGACGATTTTCGTCACCCACCGGCTGGAAGAAGTGTTCGAGATCTGCGACCGCTACACGGTGCTGCGCGATGGCCGCAACGCCGGCTCAGGCGCTGTTGCCGGCACAACGCTTGACGGCATCATCCGGCTGATGGTGGGCCGCGAATTGGGATTGCTGGCGGCGCGTGACAAATCCTATGCAACCAGCGAAGTGGCGCTGGCCGTTGAGGGCCTGTCGCGGCGGCGCAAGAGCAGCGATGCCAGCGCCATCGAACTGCATGATGTCTCCCTGAAGGTGCACAGGGGCGAAATCCTCGGCATTGCCGGGCTGGTGGGGGCCGGGCGCACCGAAACCGCGCGCGCCATCTTCGGCGCTGATACCATTGACTCAGGGCAAGTCCTCATTGCTGGCAAGCCGGTGAAAATCGCCAGCCCGCGCGATGCCATCGCCCAGGGCATCGGGCTTGTGCCTGAAGACCGCAAGCAGCAGGCATTGTTTCTGGCGCTGGCCATCCGCACCAATCTGTCAATTGCCGCCCATGACCGCATATCAGCGCTCGGCGTTTTCATCAGCGGCACCAAGGAGGATGCGCTGGTCGGCGAATATCGCAAGCTGCTCAACATCCGCATGGCGTCCGGCGATCAGCTGGTCGGCAACCTGTCGGGCGGCAACCAGCAGAAGGTGGTGCTGGCCCGCTGGCTGGCGCTGCGCCCCAAGGTTTTGATCATCGACGAGCCGACGCGTGGCATTGATGTCGGCGCCAAGGTCGAGGTGCATAATTTACTATTCGAGATGGCGGCATCGGGGATCGCCATCATTGTGATCTCGTCGGAACTGCCGGAAGTGCTGGCCTTGGCCGACCGCATCGTAACCATGCGCGAAGGGCGGCTCACGGGTGAAATGATGCGGGCTGGCGCAACCCAGGAAAAACTCATGACGCTGATGACCATCGGGTCGCAGCGCGCAGCGTGAAGAGGCGAAGGCATGACCGAGGCAGTGGCGAAACCGGCGGACAAAGATTTTGACGCCTTCTCCTTTCTGGCGCGGTTCGCACCGCTGATCTTCCTGTTGCTGCTCATGCTGGCCTTCGCCATTATCGAGCCGCGCTTCCTGTCCTCTATCAACCTGTTCAACGTCATGCGCCAGGTGTCGATCACCGGACTGCTCGCCATCGGCATGACCTTCGTCATTCTGACCGCCGGCATTGACCTGTCGGTTGGCTCGCTGCTGGCCTTCGCCGGGCTGGTGGCGGCCGCCGTTGCCAAGGGCGGCATGCAGGACCGCTTTACGGTTGGCGACAATACCATCGGCTACGGCTGGCCGCTGGCAGCACTCGCCGCCATCGCCGTGGGGCTGACCGGTGGACTGCTGCAGGGCATCGCCATCACCCGTCTGAAGGTTCCAGCCTTCGTGGTGACGCTGGGCGGCATGTCGGTGTTCCGCGGTGCCGCCCTGCTGTTTGCGGCGGGAGGGCCTATCTCCGGGTTCCAGCCCGATTTTACCTGGTGGGGCCAGGGCAAGATTTATTCGGTGCCCGTGCCGGTGTTGATCTTCCTGTTTGCCGCCTTGATCGCCCATATCGTGCTGAGTTACACGCGCTTCGGGCGGCGGGTCTATGCGGTTGGCGGCAATCCGGAAGCCGCGCGCCTCGCGGGGCTTAATGTCACCAGCCTCATCTGCAGCGTTTACATCATCATGGGCTTCTTCGCGGGGCTTGGCGCCTTCGTGCTGTCGGCCCGCCTCAATTCGGCGGAGGCGGTGGCCGGCACCGGCTATGAACTCAACGTCATCGCCTCGGTGGTGATCGGCGGCACCAGCCTGTTTGGTGGTGCTGGCTCAATCTTCGGTACGGTCATCGGTACCATTCTCATCGGCGTGCTGCTCAACGGTCTGGTGCTGATGAACGTCAACTCCTATATCCAGCAGATTATCATCGGCGTGATCATCGTGCTGGCGGTCGCCTTCGACACCTTCGCCAAATCGCGCCGCCGTAAGGCCTGATCCCATGTCCACCGTCAAGCTGCCCGACAACCCCGAATCCAACCCGCGCGTCAAGGCGGTGTTCGACGACATCCGCGCCACCCGGAAATCCGATTTCGTCAACAACGTGTGGCGCTATCTGGCGTTTGATCCGCAGCTGCTGGAAGAAACCTGGTATGGCGTGAAGGCGGTGATGGCGGTACCCTCGGCCCTTGATCCGCTGACCAAGGAAATGATCTACATCGCCGTGTCGGTGACCAATTCCTGCCGCTACTGTGTTCACTCGCATACGGCAGCAGCCCGCGCCAAGGGCATGACGGATGACATTTATGCCGACCTGCTGCGGGTCATTGCCACGGCGGGCCGCACCAATCAGTTGCTGAACGGGCTGCAAATCCCGGTCGATGACGCCTATGAGGCAGACACATGAGGATAGAGCGATGATGCGGCGATTTTCTGTGCTGGCCGTTCTGGCGCTGTCTCTTGCCTCGGGCGCTCAGGCCCATGAAGAAAAGCTGGAGGGCAGCGAGTGGGGCTTCGTCGGCGACAACGGCGCCTTGGCCCGCTACGTGAGTTTTGCCGGAGAGCAGCGCCTGTTCGGTTTCGCTGGCTGTAATCGCGTGTCGGGCGATTTCAAACAGGACGGCAACGCACTGACCGTCGCGCCGCTGGCCATGACCAAGAAGGCCTGCCCGCCGGAGGACATGAAGCGTGAGGATGATTTTTTGGCGCTGCTGGCCAAGGTGCGTGGCATCCACGTCGAACACACCATGCTCATGCTTCTCGACGAGAACGGCGCGCAACTCACCACCTTGATGCGGCGTGGTACCGAGTAACGCGGCGACAGGCTGTTGCGCTGTTGACGGGTGCCCGCAAGCCCGGCACATTCCAGATTGGGAGTTGAGGGGCAATGGCGGCAAACATCAGGCAGATGATCTGGAGCCAGGAGCGCATCGTGCTGGCGCTGGCGGTTGCGCTGTTCATCATCTCGGCATTGTTCCTGCCCGGCTTCCGCGACTCGCAGAACCTCATCCAGATTGTGCGCAGCGTATCGGTGCTCGGCATCCTGGCGGTGGGCATGGCCATCGTCATCATCGGCCGCGGCATCGATCT
>JBKJQD010000425.1:0-3320 GCA_046594125.1 Aestuariivirga sp. | reverse complement strand
GAGCCTGCCCCGGACTTGATCCGGGGACTTCGCCAAGTTCAAGGCGCTGCTGCGCAAGGCCGCCGCCCGCACCATCAAGCGCCTCTGGCGCGAAATCGCCAAGGCCATCAAATCATTCGAACCCAAGGAATGCGCCGCCTTTTTCAACGAATGCGGCTATGCCAACTAAACGGAAACCGCTCTAACTGAGCAGATCAATTCTAACGGCGCCAACGATGGAAAATTAACCAACATCAACCAAGCACAGATATGAGCTGGCTTGTTGCGGCATGGCCTCTTTGCCGTTATGCGCGGGCACCGCTAGAAGAGGACTGAGCAGTGACAATAGGCCGGGCAGGGGAGGCGAGGGCGCTGCTGGTCATCGCCCTGCCGCTGATCTTTTCCTATTTGTCGGATGTGCTGATGGTGCTGACCGCCAAGATGGTGGTGGGCCGCCTCGGGTTCCGCGAGCTGGCGGCGGCGGGTGTGTCGACCGACATTTCCTACCAGATGTGCATTGTGCTGATGGGTTTTTTCTCGGTGGTGGGTGTACTGGTCTCCTCAGCACTTGGCGCGGCGCGGCGTGACGAAGTTCTGGCTTCGCTCATCCAGGGTCTGATGCTGGCGGGCGGTTTGGGTCTCGCCGTCAGCCTGCTGGTCTATCATCTCGATCTGGTACTTGCCCTGGCGCGGCAAGATGCGGACCTGATCGCGCTGGCCCAGCCGTATTTTCAGAACTTTGCCTTTGCCATTGTGCCGATTGTCTGGTTCGGGGTGTTGCGGAGCTTTGCCTTGGCGATGATGCGGACCGGTTTCGTATTGACCATCACCGTGCTGACAGTGGTTCTCAACTATGTGCTGATGCAGGGGCTGGTGCATGGCGGCTTTGGCCTGCCGCGGCTGGGGCTGGCGGGTGCTGGCCTCGCCTGGAGCCTGTCGATGTGGTTCAAGTTCCTGTGCCTGGCTGGTTTCACGATGTGGCTGGTTCGGCGCGAGGACTTGCATGTCGGCTGGCGGGCGCTGCGGGCCACGCTTGGGAATGTCATGCCGATGGTGTGGCTCGGTCTGCCGGTGGCCGGAATCGTGGCATTGGAATCGGGGCTGTTCGCGGCCACGTCGCTGCTGACCGGCATTCTCGGCACGCGCGATCTTGCCGCTTACCAGATGATGATGGGGTGGATCTCGATTCCCTTCGTCATTTCGCTGGGGCTTGCCGAAGCGGCGATGGTGCGTGTCGCCTTCTGGATGGGTGCCGAAGACCCGGCTTCGGCCCGCCAGGCTGGCAATCTCGGCATGGCCATCGGCGTTGCCATCCCCTTCCTGCTGATACTCATTCCGTTGTCAGAGCCCCAGGTCATTACCAGGCTTTTCCTCGATCCGGCTGATCCCGGTTATGTTGAGATCGCCGCCCTGGTAACACGGCTCCTTGTCATTGCCGCCGTGTTTCAGGTCTTTGACGGCCTGCAGGCCATCGCCTCCCATGCCTTGCGCGGGCTGCGCGATGCCGCCATGCCGCTGGTCATCGCCGCCATCGGCTATTGGGTGATCGGCTTCGGCTCTGCCTATGTCTTCTGTTTCATCTTCGGCTGGGGTTCGGTTGGCTTGTGGTGGGGGCTGGCGCTGGGCCTGATCTTCACCGCAACCTTGTTGGCGCTGCGGTTTGAACGTCTCGCCAAACATGGGGTTGCCGCGGCCGCTTGAGGTCATGTTGCGGTGCGAAGCCATTGCTGCCATCCGGCCCAGTCATGAACCTTCATCAAGCCGTCAGGTGGCGGCCGTACGGGGCAGGGACGAGACCATGGCCAATCCCTATTCAAATCTGCCAAGCAAGAGTTTTTGGAAGACGGCGGTCAGCGAGAAGAACGCCTTCAATCTCGAAAATCTATACGAAAAGAAATTTGAAATCAGCCGCGCCGACCGCATCGCCACGGCGGGCAGCTGTTTCGCGCAGCACGTCGGCACCAACTTGCGCCTGCGCGGCTTCAACGTGGTCGATGTCGAACCGGCCCCTTCCTATCTCAGCGCCGCGGAAGCGCGCGACGGCGGCTATGGCATCTATTCGGCGCGCTATGGCAACGTCTATACCGTCCGGCAGATGCTGCAATTGCTCACTGACGCGCGCGGCGCCACGGTGCGTGACGAAGATTTTTTACTGAAGAATGACCGCTACATCGACCTGCTGCGGCCCGGCACCGAATCCGCCGGCTACGACAGCCTCGAGGAAGCGAAATACAACCGGTTGAGCCATCTCGAGCATGTGGTGGAACTGTTCAGTGGCATCGATGTCTTCGTCTTCACCTTCGGATTGACCGAAGCCTGGATCAACAAGGTCTCGGGCACAGTCTATCCGATCTGCCCCGACACGCTGACCGACACCACCAGCGGCAACTACCGCTTCCACAATTTTACTTACGATGAAATCATCGGTGATTTTCGTGCGCTGCAGGCGCTGTTGCGGCAAAGCCTCCCGGAGCTGCGCTTCCTGCTGACCGTGTCCCCGGTGCCGCTGACCGCCACGGCATCGAAGAACCACGTGCTGGTGGCCACCACCTATTCCAAGGCGGTGCTGCGCGCCGTGTGCGGTGCGCTTGAAGCCGAGTCGGCCAGCGTCGACTATTTTCCATCTTTCGAAGTCATTACCGCGTCGCTGACACGCGGCGTATTTTATGAACCGAACCTGAGAGCGGTCAATCCCACCGGTGTGAGCCGGGCCATGGCGGTGTTCTTCGGCGAACATGACCGCAATCCGCCAGCCGCGGCGGTGGGACGTCCCGCGGCCACCGCCGCCGAAGATGCTGAGGCGCGCAAGGAAGACGTGGTCTGCGAGGAGATTCTGCTGGAAGCTTTTGCCCGTTGACCCGAATTTGCGTATTGGGAAATTCCCACATCGCGGCAATGCGGCTGGCTTGGAAGCGCATTGCGGCGGATTATCCGGACGTCGAAAGCGACTTCGCGGGCCAGCCCCAGAAAATGCTCCTCAACGCCGCGGTGCTGGATGAAGACAAGCTGCAATTCGATCCGTTCCGCCTGCTGTTGTGGCCTGACCGGGTTGGTGACAATTTCATCAGGCCTGACGACTACGACGCCCTGCTGATTACCGCCTGCAGCTTCGGCCCACTGGCTGTCATGAATATCTACCGTGACATGTCGTTCTTCGGCCTGAAGCGCAAGGCCCAGCACGTCATTCCGCGCCCTCAACGCGACGGCGGCCATGCATATCTGCCGGACCTGGCGCCAACTCAGCAGCAAGCCGGTGGTGGTCATCCCCAATCCGCTGCCCAGCGAGACGGGCTTTGGCGAAAATGACCAGCCGGTCATGGAGATTTGGAAGCAATGCCGCG
>JBKJQD010000228.1:0-6706 GCA_046594125.1 Aestuariivirga sp. | reverse complement strand
CAACCGGGGAATATCCACAGTCACCTGCAACTTATCCCCACCGGACTACGGTGACAGGGATTACGGCGATCACGGTGACATTTAAATAAAGAAATATTTCGCATCCACTCCCCACCAAAGCGGGATGCCTGCTTGCGCTGGCATGACGGGCGGAGTGATGGGCCTCACTTCACTACTTACTCTCCCCCACCACCATGTAATTCACATCCATGTCCCGGCTCTTGCGCCACTCCCCCGTGAAGGGGCTGTAGGTTACGCCGCTTTGGTCTTTCACCGCCACGCCGTTTTCCCCCAGCCAGCCCTTCAACTCCGCCGGGGTGATGAACTTTTCCCACTGGTGGGTACCTTTGGGGAGCCAGCCGAGGACGTATTCGGCGCCGATGATGGCGAGACCGAAAGATTTCAAAGTGCGGTTGAGGGTGGCGACGAACATCAGGCCGCCGGGTTTCAGCAGGTTGCAGCAGGTGCGGGTGAAGGCTGAGGGGTCGGCCACATGCTCGATCACTTCCATGTTGAGGATGACGTCGAAAGTCTCGCCGGCGGCGGCCAGGTCCTCGGCGGTGGCGGCGCGGTAATCGATTTCGAGGCCCATCTCGGCGGCGTGGACGGATGCTGTCTTGATGTTTTTCCCGGAGGGGTCGACGCCCACGATACTGGCGCCGAGCCTGGCCATGGGTTCGGTCAGCAGGCCGCCGCCGCAGCCGATGTCGAGGAAGCGCAGGCCGTCGAAGGGGCGGCGCTCGAGGGGATCACGCGACAGGCGGCCACAGACCTGTTCCTTGATATAAGCGAGGCGCACCGGATTGAAGACGTGCAGCACGCCGAATTTGCCCTTGGGATTCCACCACTCGGCGGCGATTTTGGAGAATTTCTCGACTTCGGCAGGGTCCAGCGAGGGGGCTAAGGCGGTCATACGTGGCATCCAAATTTCTGTTGCGGCGATTATTGCATAAGCCAAGCCTGTCATCTATGAGTACGCCGCGCCGCACCCTTCCGATCAATCGTCAACCAGATTTGGCCAGGAAGCCGGACCTTCGCGAGGTCCGGGCGGTCTAGGATTTTGAGGGATTGGGCTGATGGGCCGACTGGTCATGAAGTTCGGCGGAACCTCGGTTGCGGATATCGAGAGAATCCGCAACGTGGCCCGCCATGTGGAACGCGAAGTGAAGGCCGGGCACCATGTCGCCGTGGTGGTTTCGGCCATGGCGGGCACCACCGACAGGCTGGCGGGCTGGTGCCGCGAGGCCGCCAGCGTCCATGATGCCCGCGAATATGACGCCGTGGTGGCGTCGGGTGAACAGGTGACGGCGGGGCTGCTGGCCATCGTGCTGCAGGATATGGGCATACCGGCGCGCTCGTGGACCGGCTGGCAGGTGACCGTCAAGACCGACGGCGTGCATGGCGCGGCCCGCATCGCCGAAATCGACGGCGAGGAAATCCGCAAGCGCCTGGAACAGGGCCAGGTGGCGGTGATTGCCGGCTTCCAGGGCATCGGCCCCGACAAGCGCATCACCACGCTCGGACGCGGTGGCTCCGATACTTCGGCTGTCGCGGTGGCCGCCGCACTTGATGCGGCCTGCGACATCTATACCGACGTTGACGGGGTTTACACGGCCGATCCCCGCATTGTGACGGGCGCCCAGAAGCTGGATCGCATATCCTATGAGGAAATGCTGGAGCAGGCTTCATTGGGCGCCAAGGTGCTGCAACCGCGGTCGGTTGAACTGGCCATGGTTTACAAGGTACCCTTGCAGGTGCGCTCGAGTTTCGAGCCGCCCGATTCGCCAAATCAGAACAAGCCCGATGGCACGGGACCAGGAACACTCGTTTGCGATGAGGAACGTATCGTGGAACAGCATGTCGTCAGTGGAATTGCCTATTCGCGCGACGAGGCCAAAGTCTCGATCAGGCGGGTGAAGGACCAGCCCGGTGTTTCCGCCGCGATCTTCGGGGCCTTGGCCGAAGCCGATATCAGCGTCGACATGATCGTCCAGAACGTCTCGACCGACGGCAGCAACGCCAACATCACCTTCACGGTGGCGCGCAAGGATCTACGCAAGGCCCTGGAGGTGCTGAACGGCATCAAGGACAAGCTCGGCTTCATGGAACTCACCCATTCGGCCGATGTCGCCAAGGTCTCGGTGGTGGGCATCGGCATGAGGAGCCATGCCGGGGTTGCCGCCAAGATGTTCCGCTCGCTGGCCGACAAGGGCATCAATATCCAGGCCATCACCACCTCCGAAATCAAGGTCAGCGTGCTGATCGACGAGGCCTATACGGAACTGGCGGTGCGCGCATTGCACACCGCCTATGGGCTTGACGCCAAGCACTGATGCAACGCGCGTGACCCGCAACGAGGACAATGCCTGATGGCTGTTTCCGCCCTTGGCCCGCGTGTGCTGCTCCGGCGGCTCCGTGAGGTGATGGCGGAGCCGGTGACGGCGCAGAAGCGGCTCGACAAGATTGCCTCGGTGATCGCCGCCAACATGGTGGCCGAGGTCTGCTCGATCTATGTCATGCGGCCGGGCAATATCCTTGAACTCTATGCCACCGAGGGCCTGAAGGGCGAGGCGGTTCACAAGTCGAAGCTGAAGATCGGCGAAGGCCTGGTTGGCACCATCGCCGAGCAGGCGATCGGCCTCAATCTCGCCGACGCGCAACATCATCCGGCCTTCAAGTATCTCCCCGAGACCGGCGAGGAAATCTATCACGCCTTCCTCGGCGTGCCGGTGATGCGCGGCGGCACGGTGATCGGCGTGCTGGTGGTGCAAAACCGCACCCGGCGCAACTACACCGAGGAAGAAGAAGAAGCGCTGCAGACCACGGCCATGGTGCTGGCCGAGGTCATCGCGTCGGGCGAATTGCGCGAGGTGGCGAACGAGGTGGCCGCCGACGTGGCCCATATGCGCAGCCACCACATCCGCGGCGACTCATTGGCCGATGGCGCGGCGCTTGGCCATGCGGTGCTGCATGAGCCGCGCGTCGTTATCCTGACGCTGATCGCCGAGAATGTGCCAGCCGAAAAGAAGCGGCTGGAAGCGGCCATCGCCCAATTGCGTGACCATGTCGACCAGCTGCTCGATGGTTCGGACGCGCAGCGCGCCACGGAATATTCCGACGTCCTCGAAACCATCCGCATGTTCGCCCATGACAAGGGCTGGGTGAACCGCCTGTTCGAGGCCATCGATACGGGGCTTACGGCGGAGGCCGCCGTCGAGCGCGTGCAGAACGACAACCGGGCGCGCATGATGCGCACCCCGGACGCCTATCTGCGCGACCGCATGCATGATCTCGACGACCTGTCGAACCGGCTGCTGCGCATGCTGACCGGGGCCATGGCCACGGCCTCGCGCAGCGACCTGCCGGAGAACGCCATCATCGTGGCGCGCAACATGGGGCCAGCCGAGCTTCTCGACTATGACCGCAGCAAGCTGCGCGGCGTCATTCTGGAAGAAGGCGGCAAGACCAGTCATGTGGCCATCGTTGCCCGGGCGCTGGGCATTCCGGCGGTGGGACAGGCCGCAGGCCTCATTGATCTTGTCGACACCGGCAGTCCGATCATCATCGACGGCGGCACCGGTGAAATTTTCGTCAGGCCGTCCCCGGACCTGCAGAAAGCCTATGCCGAGAAGGTGCGTTTCTATGCCCGCAAGCAGGCCCAATACGCGGCCCTGCGCGACCTGCCGGCGATTTCCAGGGACGGCGTCAGGATTGAACTCAACATCAATGCCGGACTGATCGTCGACCTGCCGCATCTCCATGACTCAGGCGCCGACGGCGTTGGTTTGTACCGCACCGAACTGCAGTTCATGATGGCGCATCGCTTCCCGCGCCTGACCTCGCAGATCCGGCATTACTCGCAGATCATCGAACAGGCCAAGGGCAAGCCGGTGACCTTCCGCACCCTCGATATCGGTGCCGATAAAGTTCTTCCCTATCTGCGCCAGCCCAAGGAAGAAAACCCGGCGCTCGGCTGGCGCTCGATCCGCATGGCGCTGGACCGCCCCGCCCTGCTCCGCCTGCAACTCCGCGCCCTGATGATGTCAAGCGCTGGTACGCCGATGAAGATCATGTTCCCGATGATCGCCGATGTGGAGGAATACAAGCGCGCACTCGAAGTGGTCGAGATCGAGAAGGCCTATCTGCTGAAGCGCGGCCATGCCCTGCCGTCACCGCTGAAGTTGGGCGTGATGATCGAGATTCCGTCGCTGCTGTGGCAGCTCGACCATCTGCTGCCGATGGTGGATTTCGCCTCGATCGGCTCCAATGATCTGGTGCAGTTCCTGTTTGCCTTCGACCGCGGCAATCCCAAACTGCAGGGGCGTTATGATCCCTTGAGCCCGGCGGCGATGTCGGCGATGCGCATCATCGTCGAAAAGGCGGCGCAGCACGGCAAGCCGTTGACGCTGTGCGGTGAACTGGGCGGGCGGCCGCTGGAAGCCATGGGCCTCATCGGCATCGGCCTCACTTCTATTTCCATGGTGCCTTCGGCCATCGGCTCGGTCAAAGCCATGGTCATGTCGCTCGACCAGAAGAAGCTGTGGACCTTCATGGAGCCCCTGCTCCGTAGCCCGCTGCATTCGATGCGCGCCGACCTCATGGAATTCGCCCAGCGCAATGGCGTCGTCCTGTAAAGCTTGGGCTCTCGTTAGCTTGGCGTTCACCATTCTCGTTCATTGTTGGCGGTTGTCATCGTTAGCAGACGGTTAATCCGTCGCAGTTTCCGAGAGTTGCCCCATGCGTGAAGATACCGTCAGCCTGACCGAAGACACCGACATCGAAACCACCGGCTATTTCCGCCAGAAACCGGACGGGGCCATCGACCCGGCGGGGGAGGCTGGCTGGTACCTGCAACGCGAACGCGAGCGCCGGGCCGAGTCGCTGGAAGAGTCGGGCGAGGCCACCGGCATTCACCCCTATCATATCGAGGCCATCGAATTCGGCGACATGACGCGCATGCCAGCCAGATTTGAAGCCCTGGAGATGATTGGCACCTACGCCCATTATCTGGGCTTTGATCCCGAACCGCTGATGGCCCATTACAGCGAATTCCTGCCGCTTCCGGCGGTGGCCCCCAAGGCCAGCCATCCGGCCAATCCGGCGCCGCTGTCGAGCGCCAAGATTTTGAAATTCGGCAAGATGCCGTCCATGCCGAAGTTCGCTTTCCGCCTGCCGCCCTACCCCGGAGGGGCTGGCGGACTGGTGGCGTCGCTGGCCGGTGCGGTGATGCTGTTTGCCGGTATCAGCTATGTGCTGACGCCGGGTGCCGAGGAACAGGACAAGACCCAGCAGGCCGCCGCAGCACCCGAGGCTGTGCCCGATGCCGGCGCTGCCAGCGAAACCCCGGTTGACGAACCAGCCGCCGTTACCACTGCCGCCGACATCAAGATCGGTGACCAGCCGATGACCGACGACCAGAAGGTGGCGCCGGAGGATTATACCGAAGACGATCTGGCGGGCACCGGCCTTGATGGTCTGGGCGCCCTCATTCAGGCGAACGTGCCGGGCTCGAAGGCCGATACAACTGCTTCGATCGGCGAACTGGCCTCGGCCGGCGATGTGGCGCTCACCAAGGATGGCCGCGAATTCGGCTCCGGCAACGACAAAAGCCGGGTGACGCTGAAGGCCAGGGCGCCGGTGTGGATCCGCATCGAGGATGCCCAGGGCAAGGTGGTGCTGACCCAGATGCTGATGAAGGGCGACACCTATCGGGTTCCCGACCGGGTTGGCCTGGTGGTCATCGCCCGCGACGGCGGCCTGCTCAACTATCTCATCGACGGCAAGGAAAAGGGCATCCTCGGCACGCCGGGTGAAATTCTCGTTGGCCGCCCGCTCGACGTGAAGGCGCTGCAAGGCAACGGCTAGCGGCGGCGACAAAGCTCTTTCAATCGGGGACGGTGCCGGGCTACAAGCCCCGGCCATGGCCACCATTTCGCACGAGAAACTCGAACGCATCATCCAGCGTTTTGCCACCGTGGAGCACGGACTGTCGTCGGGTACTGGCGGCGAGGCGTTCGTGAAACTCTCCAAGGAGTATGCCGATCTCGAACCCACGGCCCGCGCCGCGCTGGCGCTGAAGAAGGCCTATGACGAGGGCCGTGACCTCGATGACATGATCAAGGCTGGCGGCGAAATGGCCCAGATGGCCGAAGCCGAGCGCCCGGAGATCGACGCGAAGATCGAGACGATGGAACACGACATCCGCATCCTGCTGCTGCCCAAGGATGCCGCCGACGACAAGAATGTCATCCTCGAACTGCGCGCCGGGACTGGCGGCGACGAGGCGGCGATTTTTGCTGGCGATCTGTTCCGCATGTACCAGCGCTATGCGGCGTCGAAGGGCTGGAAGGTCGAGGTCATCTCGGCCAGCGATGGCGAACACGGCGGCTACAAGGAAGTGATCGCCAATGTCTATGGCCACGGCGCCTATGCGCGGATGAAATTCGAGTCGGGCGTGCACCGGGTGCAGCGGGTGCCCGATACCGAGACGCAGGGGCGCATCCATACTTCGGCGGCGACGGTGGCGGTGCTGCCGGAGGCCGAGGAGGTCGACATCAAGATCGAGGACAAGGATCTCAGGATCGACGTGTTCCGCGCCTCGGGACCGGGCGGGCAATCGGTCAACACCACTGATTCGGCGGTGCGCATCACCCATCTGCCGACCGGGGTCGTCGTATCGCAGCAGGATGAGAAGTCGCAACTCAAG
>JBKJQD010000126.1:0-2938 GCA_046594125.1 Aestuariivirga sp. | reverse complement strand
CCGCGAGGCGCTGTTGCGGGTCGTCATAGCGCTCGGCACCATAACAGAGTTCAAAAAGCGTCACATCGGAGATGGCCATATGTCCACCATGGCTTTCGAACTTGACGGCGAGGGCGGGGTTGCGCCGTTTCAGCGCGTGGATGCAAATGTCCGTATCAAGGAGATACGCCAGCATCAGGGATCGTCGCGGCGTTGCGGCGTGGGCTGGGCGCGGTCGTCGAGAAAATCCTCGTCCAGCCGGGGGCCGTCGAAGAA
This sequence comes from Aestuariivirga sp., assembly GCA_046594125.1. Taxonomy (GTDB): domain Bacteria; phylum Pseudomonadota; class Alphaproteobacteria; order Rhizobiales; family Aestuariivirgaceae; genus Aestuariivirga. The sequence continues at coordinate 2,683 of JBKJQD010000126.1, read as the reverse complement.
CGTCTGCCAGCTTCCACCCGCCGGAATGATGACCCGCGCCGACCCCTGTTTGATGATCTCGACGCGTTTCACATGCTCAGGGTATGCCACCGCCTTGGGCAGCCGCACCGCCTGCGTCTTGTTGGTCTTGAAGATGGTTGATTGGGTCATGCACTATGTATATCCCATGCGGATATACAAGTCAAGAATAGCAAAAAATTCCTTGACAATCGTTCTATTTGCGTTCTATTTTCCGCTCACTCCACTCCCGGAAGTGGTCCTGGTCATGACGGTGGTCATCGAAGGGATGGTGTTCAAGTCCATTTGTCGGCCATTCCCCCACGTCTCCACCCTCAGCCCCTCAATCCGGCCAAACTCCCGCGCATTTCCCATCACCAGTACCAGCCCCTGGGACCGGGCAATGCCGGCGATCATCACGTCATAGGCGCCGATCATCTGGCCCTGGCGTTCCAGCGTGGCGCGAATCTGTGCGGCATTCTGGGCGGCGCGGCTGTCGAAGGGGAGAACTTCGAGGCGGGCAGGGAGGCCTTCGATCACCGCAAGGCGCTGTAGCGGGTCGTCATAGCGCTCGGCGCCGTAACAAAGTTCGAAAAGCGTCACGTCGGATACCGTCATGCGCCCGCCATGGCTTTCGAACTTGCCGGCGCCAGGGTTCGGGCATCATTGCCGCGCACGCCGAAGCTAATTTTTCACTCCCCCACCAGCGGCAGCAATTCCAACGCTTTCGCGGCGGCCTTGGGGCTTGCCACCCCGCTCTCCACGATTGTCACGCGGCCCTTGTTGAAGCCGATCAGGGCTTCGCCGTTCTTGATGGCGATGGCCAGGTTGCCGAAGAGTTCGCGGCGCCAGCCGTGCATCAGCGGCACGCCGGCGTTGTCGTCTTCGGCGACGGCTTCAATGTCCGAGGCGCTGGCCACCAGCTTGGGGGCTATGCCTTCGCGGCCGCACACAACCTTGAGCGCCAGTTTAAGAATTTCGGCGGCGGCCTGCACTTGTTCGGAAGCCTCATCGCGCTCGTGATCAAAGTGGGGCAGGGACTTGGGGTCGGTTTCCAGTCCCGCTTTCACTGCCGCAAGAATGGCTTCGCCGGTGCGTGAATTGGCAAAACCCTTGGGCAGGGCACGCAACTCACTGAGCGCCTGCTTCGTCTGCGGCGCCTGCACGGCGAGTTCGGCGACAGCGTCGTCCTTGAGGATGCGCTGGCGCGGCACGTTCTTGTCGCGGGCTTCATGTTCGCGCCAGGCCGCCAGGGCAACCAGCACGCCCAGTTGCTTCCTCGACTTGAGCCTCACCTTGATGCGCTTCCAGGCGTCCTGGGGTTCGGTGCGGTAGGTGGCGGGATTTGCAAGAATATCCATTTCCTCGCGGAGCCAGTGTTCGCGGCCGGTGGTGTCGAGCTGGGCCTTGAGATTCTCGTAGACAACCCGCAGATGTGTGACATCGGCCAGGGCATAGACCAGCTGCTTTTCGGTCAGCGGCCGTCTTGACCAGTCGGTGAAGCGCGACGACTTGTCGATCTGCGATTTGGCAAGCTTGCGGACAATGGCCTCGTAACCCACCTGGTCACCAAAACCGCAGACCATGGCGGCGATCTGGGTGTCGAAGACCGGGTGCGGAACGATGCCCGCCCGGTGCACCATGATTTCAATATCCTGGCGGGCGGCGTGAAACACCTTGAGGACCATCGGATTGTTCATCAACGCAAAGAACGGGGCAAGGTCAAGACCCGGCGCCAGGGGATCGATCAGGCCGTTGATCTTTTCGCCCGCCACCTGGATCAGGCAAAGGTCGGGCCAATAAGTCGATTCGCGCATGAACTCGGTATCAACGGTGATGAACTGGTCGCCTGACAAGCCCGCGCACAATTCAGCCAGTGATTCTGTTGATGTTATGAGTTCCATGGCGCCAAGGAAGCGCAAGCCTTGGGTGGGGTCAATAGCAAACTCAGAAAATACTTGGGGCCACGAAACACCAATAATATCAGCCAAATATAAGAAAGAGCTTAGGTTCGAATTGAACTTCACCCGCTGACGGGCATGAAATGGCGGACAAAGCTTGGATGTTCCCGGCGCGTCAACAGTTCGATCGACTTGAGGCAAGCAGGAGATAGTGTGGCGCGCCAGGGGCTGGGCTTTGACGGCTGCAACCGTTTCTCGGGCCGTCTTGACGCACCTGGGGAGATCGTTGCCACCCGGCGCGGCTGCCCGGACGCGACGCTGAAGCTGCCGCTCGATCTCAACCGGCTGGCCGAGCATATCCACAGTGGAAAACTGGCGGGCGGATGGCTCAGGATTCCAGCCCGCTGGGGATTTCCCGCCTCGGGCTTCAAGCGGCGGAAATGATGCTGCAAGTTCTTGACTTCACCCGGTATCCCTTGCATATAGCGCCAACTCAAAGAGCCCGGGTATCTCCCGGGCTTGTTGGCGTTTGGCTCTGGCAACGATTTCCATGCTGAAAATGCGGACGAATCAGGGGGAGTGTCCCGAGTGGCAAAGGGGGCGGACTGTAAATCCGCTGCGTTATCGCTTCGAAGGTTCGAGTCCTTCTTCCCCCACCATCGCTTGAGGGCCGGACGGCAACGGGTTAGAGGAGACCGGACAAATAGAGAGGCGGGTGTAGCTCAATGGTAGAGCAGCAGCCTTCCAAGCTGAATACGAGGGTTCGATTCCCTTCACCCGCTCCA
>JBKJQD010000006.1:0-5058 GCA_046594125.1 Aestuariivirga sp. | reverse complement strand
GCCTCCAACACGCTCGCCGCCTTCGCCAGCCGCCATGGCATTGCGGTGGTGGAGACGCAAGGCGGCAAGTCCTCGCTGCCATTCCTGCATGACCTCAACATGGGTGCGGTGGGGGTGACCGGCACTGCTGCCTCCAATGATTTGTGTGAAAATGCCGATGTGGTACTGGCGGTCGGCACGCGATTGCAGGATTTCACCACGGCATCATGGGCGCTGTTCCAGAATCCGGACAAGACCATCATCGGCCTCAATACCCAGGTCTTTGATGCGACCAAGCACCGGGCCGTGCCGCTGGTCTGCGATGCCAAGGTGGGGCTTGAGGAACTTTCCGCCAATCTCGGCAGCTGGACGGCGCCCGCTAGCTGGACGAAGCAGGCCCGCGATGGTTTCACGGCATGGATGAAAACCGCCGATACCTATACGGCGGCGAGCAACGCCGAGCGCCCGTCGGACGCCCAGGTGATCGGTGCCGTGCAGCGCGCGCTGGGCCGCGACATTTCGGTGCTGTGCGCGGCCGGCGGCTTGCCCAGCGAATTGCACAAGCTGTGGCAACCTAGTTATCCTGGCTCCTATCATATGGAGTACGGTTTCTCCTGCATGGGCTACGAGATCGCCGGCGGCATCGGCCTCAAGCTGGCGCAGCCGGACCGCGACGTGGTGGTGATGACCGGCGATGGCTCCTACATGATGGCGAACTCGGAACTGGCCACCTCGGTCATGCTCGGCGTCAAGCTCACCGTGGTGCTGCTCGATAACCGCGGCTTCGGCTGCATCAACCGCCTGCAACATGCGACCGGCGGCGAACGCTTCAACAATCTCTATGAATACAACACCAGGCAGGATGTGGCGCCGCAAATCGATTTCGTGGCCCATGCCGCGTCGCAAGGAGCGATTGCACTCAAGGCGTCATCGCTGGCCGATCTCGAAAAGGCACTGATCGAGTCGAAGAAGAATACGCGCAGCACGGTGATCGTCATCGATACCGATCCGATGATGTCGACGGATGCCGGCGGCTTCTGGTGGGACGTGGCGGTGCCGGAAGTCTCGGTCAGGCCGCAGGTTGCCGAAGCCCGCAAGAAGTACGAAAAGGCGCTGCAGAAACAGCGCGTCGGCGACTGATTTTCTGAAGGGGTAGGACACATGACAATCCGTATCGGGGCCAATCCGATTTGCTGGTCCAATGACGACATGCCGGAAATCGGCGGCTGGATCAGCCTTGAGGAATGCCTGACAGAGGCCAAGGAATTCGGCATCGAGGGCATGGAGCTTGGCAACAAGTTTCCGCGCGATCCGGCGGTGCTTGGGCCGATCCTCAAGTCCCATGGCTTAGACTTGGTCAGCGGCTGGTATTCGACCTTCCTTCTGGAACGCGACGCCGAAACCGAATTCGCCGCGTCGGAAGGTCACCGCACTTTGCTCAAGGCGCTGGGCGCCAAGGTACTGATCGCGGCGGAATGCACGCGTACCGTTCACGGCACCAAATCTGCACCGCTGTCGAAGCGTCCGGTGATGAAGGAAGGTGACAGCGAATTGTTCAACAAGCGCCTCACCCAATTTGCCGAAATGCTGCGCGATGACGGGCTGCAGCTTGTCTATCACCATCACATGGGCACGGTGGTGCAAACCGGGCCGGAGATCGACCGCCTGATGGCGGGCACCGGCGAGGCGGTTCAATTGCTGCTCGATACCGGTCACGTCACCTGGGGAGGCGACGATCCGGTGCGTATCGCCAGCACCTACCGGCACCGCATCGGCCATGTCCATTGCAAGGACGTACGCATGGATGTGAAGACCAAATCCGAGGCCGGCGACTGGTCGTTCCTCGACGCCGTGCTGGAAGGCGTCTACACGGTGCCGGGTGACGGCCAGGTTGACTATGTTTCAGTGTTCAAGGAACTGAAAGGCTATGCCGGCTGGGTGGTGCTTGAGGCCGAGCAGGATCCGAAGAAAGCGCCGCCCGAAAAATACGTGCCGATGGGCGTCAACAATTTGAAGCGATTCCTCAAGGAAGCGGGGCTGCAATAGGAGTTCACCGTGCCTCAACTCAAGATTCATCCGCATACTGACGAAGGCCGTGTGGTGCATGTGACGCCGAAATCGGCGGGCTGGACCTATGTCGGCTTTGACCTGTGGAAGCTGAAGCCGGGCGGCATCGCGGTGGGCACCGATGGGGACCGGGAAACCTGCCTGGTCCTCGTCTCGGGGCTCGGAACGGTGCGCGCCGGTAACGCCGACTATGGCATCATCGGCGAGCGCCTGTCACCTTTCGAGGGCAGCCCGTGGGCGGTCTATGTGCCGCCAGCCACCACCTGGTCGGTCACGGCGGCGACCGAAATGACGCTCGCGGTCTGTTCGGCGCCCGCCAAGGGCGGCTTGCCTTCGCGCGTCATTCCACCCATCGGAATGGCCCGCGAAACGCGCGGCAAGGGCAGCAATGTCCGCCATGTCACCAACATCCTGCCGGAATGGGACGTGGCCGAGAGCCTGCTGGTCGTCGAAGTCATCACGCCCGCTGGCAACACCTCGTCCTATCCGCCGCACAAGCACGATCAGGACAATCTTCCGCACGAGTCGCTGCTGGAGGAAACCTATTATCACCGCCTCAACCCGCCCCAGGGCTTTGCCTTCCAGCGTGTCTATAGCGACGACCGCTCTCTCGACGAAGCCATGGCGGTGGAGGACGGCGACGTGACGCTGGTGCCGAGGGGCTATCACCCCTGCGCCACCATCCATGGCTATGACCTGTATTATCTGAACGTCATGGCTGGCCCGAAGCGCACCTGGAAATTCCATAACGCCGCCGAACATGCCTGGCTGCTGAAGGCGTGAGGCGGTCAGGAACCAAAGCCCGGCAGCAGGAACAGGGCGACAATAACCATCTGGCCAATTTCCACGCCGAGGTTGAAGGCGACCAGCGGCAGCAGCAACGACCCCTGTGGCAAGCCGAATTCAATCAGAACGCTGGCGAAGCCGAAACCATGGACCAGGCCGAAATAGAAGGCGAAGATCCAGCGGCCGGCATGGATGACCGGGTAAATATTGTTGAGCGCGGCAAGCACCACTGACGCTGTAATGGCCGACTCGACGAGGCGCGACGGCAGGCTGACCACGCCGAGTGCAGCAAGCGACAGGGTGACCGAGTGGGCCACGGTGAAGGCGGTGACGACCTTGAGAACATCCCAGAATGACGCCTTGAAGCCCCCACGTCCCGCCGCGGCTTGCCGAGCGGACCAGCACGGCTGGCAAGAGCAGCGACAGCAGAAACAGAATGTGATCGAAGCCCGACCAGATGTGCAGGATGCCTTCCCTCACATAATCAGCGAATTGCGCGGTCCATGACAGGCTGGCCAATGCGAAATGCTGGACCGGCTCGTCGACGCTGAGAATGGCGGCGCGATTTTCGCCGTGTGACGACAAGTTCAGCAGCCCGCGATGCTGCGGGCCGATGTCGAAGAACAGCCGGTAAATTACATCGAGATTGACCAGCGCCGCCGGGCAGGTTGCGGTAAAACGCAGCACGGCATAGGCACCGTCGCTGTGATTGTCGATCAGCTGCTGGCCCATGACCGGCACACAGGGCGAGCCGGGTGGACCCAGAGTGAGCCGCGATAAGGCGTAGGCGGCGGTCTCCGCCTGCTTGGCCTTCACCTCGCCCCAGGTGATGGCATTATCCTGATTGCTGTCGAGGCCGATGGCGTAGTCGAGATCACGCAGCGCTATATCCCACGCTCCAGCGCTGCCCGCGCTTGCCGGGCTTTGCCGGTGACGGCTTCGACAGCGGCGACGCACACCAGGACATAGGCGTCCTGGGTCAAGCCCAGCAACTTTGCACAGTCGTCTTCCGACTCGCGGAAATGTCCAAGCACCGCCAGCACGGTGGCGCGCACCAGGATGGCGCGGGCATTGGCGGGATCGCGCTCGATCGCCTTGCCCAGATCGGCAAGGGCTGGCGTGAATTCATGGCGGCTCTGGCGGATCGTGGCACGGGTGACGAGTACGGCGGTTGGCGATCCGGATCTTTCCACCAGGGTGCCAATGCCGGTGAAACCATCGGCAATGGGGATCGGGCGGCCCAGATTGATGGCGTTGATGATGCCGGTGCGCGGACCTTTCAGCGTGTTCACCATGGCGGGCGGTACGCCCAGGGCGCCGTAGATACCAAGTGCTGCGGCGTCGCGCACCAGCACCGGGAACAGGATGTCGGCGCCGAAATTGCTGACATCACGGGTTGGTGCGCTGCGCAGGTACTGCGTCTGGCGTTGGGTTCCCACCAGACCGGCGTTGAACAGCGGCAGGGCGTTTCGTCCAACTTGCACGAATTTGCCCGAGCCCTTCAGACCGGTGATGATGTTGTTGGCATCGACGGTCTGGGTTTCCTGACGTGAGATGCTGGAATGCACGCGCAGAAGACTATCCGTCGAGTCAGCGATCAGCTGGCCATTGTGCGGAATGCCATCCGGGAAAATATCGGTGATCGGCACCTCCAGGGCAATCGAGAACACGTTGAAGCCGGTGAAAACATCCTCACCTGGCGGACGGCGGGCGCCCGGTATGCCGCCCAGATCGCCGCGATTCAAGTTAACCAGATCGAAGATGCCCTTTTCGTCCAGCTGGTAGGGATCGTCGAATTGTCCAGCGATGATCCGCGCGCCGCCGGCCAGCGGGTGAATGTAGGTGTCGACAAAGGTCTGCGGCGCAGTGCCTGAAAAGTCGTTTCATGTCGATGGTCTCCCTATGGCGTAGCGGCAATGCCGCACTGCGTTTGTGGTCCACTGTTGCAATGCGTCCACGCCGGTCTGGCATCTGAAGCTGGGGATCAACAACCAGCCAAATTCGCGAGGAAACACTGGTCATCGAAAAGGCGGTCATGCCGGAATAGATGCACACATCTTCGTGACAGGGGCGTGAGACGGGCAGCGGCTGTGGCGGCAGAGCGGGCCTTCGTCCCGCCGCTTCTCCCGTACTGCAGCATTATGCTGCGATGCGAAATTTGCAGCGGGCGGCGATTGCACATTGACTTGGGGCGGCAGCTCAAACTAATCTTGTCTGAACTTTTGT
>JBKJQD010000451.1:0-7923 GCA_046594125.1 Aestuariivirga sp. | reverse complement strand
CCGTTCCTCAACTGAAGGGAAAGCGGCTGATCAATCTCGATTGAACAGGTTCAATCGCGGTTTAAATCCGGCGGGGTTGCCTCGTCCCTGAGGGCTGCGAGGACCGCATCGAGGCTCATCGGCGTCTGGTTCTGCGAGCCCAGCCTCCGGACGTTCACCGCGCGCTCGTCCATCTCGCGTTTTCCAACGACGAGGATCACCGGAACCTTCTGCATTGAATGTTCGCGGACCTTGTAGTTGATTTTCTCGTTCCGGAGATCGGCCTCGGCGCGAAGCCCGGCCTTGCGCAGCAGGTCGCGGACCTCGATCGCGTAGGCATCGCCTTCCGATGTGATCGTCGTCACCATCACCTGCACCGGCGCCAGCCACAGCGGGAAGTGCCCGGCGAAATGCTCGAGCAGGATGCCGAGGAAGCGCTCCATGGAACCGCAGATGGCCCGGTGGATCATCACCGGCACATGCTTTTCGCCGTCCACCCCGATATAGAAGGCGCCGAAACGCTCCGGCAGGTTGAAGTCCACCTGCGTGGTGCCACATTGCCAGTCGCGGCCGATGGCATCGCGCAGCACATATTCGAACTTGGGGCCATAGAAGGCGCCCTCACCTGGATTGACCGCTGTCTTGATTTGGCCTCCCGACTGTTCGGCGATCTGCACCAGCACCTTGTTCATGATGTCTTCGGCGCGATCCCAGGCGGCGTCCGACCCGACGCGTTTCTCAGGGCGGGTCGACAGCTTCACCACGAACTGCTCGAAGCCGAAGTCCTTATAGGTAGAGAGAATGAGATCGTTGATCTTCAGACACTCATCCGCCATCTGCTCTTCGGTGCAGAAGATATGGGCGTCATCCTGGGTGAAGCCGCGCACCCGCATCAGGCCGTGGAGTGCGCCCGACGGCTCATAGCGATGGACATTGCCGAATTCCGCCAGCCGCATCGGCAACTCGCGGTAGGAACGCAGGCCGTGCTTGAAAATCTGCACATGGCCGGGGCAGTTCATCGGCTTGATGGCGAAGATTTGGTCGTCCTCGGTCTCATCTCCCGCCGAGCGCGCCATGAACATCGCTTCGCGGTACCAACCCCAATGGCCAGACGTCTCCCAAAGGCTCTTGTCGAGAAGCTGCGGGGCGTTCACTTCCTGATAATCGAGCTTCGACAGGCGGCGGCGCATATAGGAGATGAGCTGCTGGAACATGGTCCAGCCCTTGGCATGCCAGAAGACGACGCCCGGCCCCTCCTCTTGAAAGTGGAACAGGTCCATTTCGCGGCCAAGCTTGCGGTGATCGCGCTTCTCGGCTTCCTCAAGTGCTGTAACATAGGCTTGCAGGTCGGCGTCCTTGGCCCAGGCCGTGCCGTAGATGCGCGTCAGCATCGGGTTCTTCGAATCGCCGCGCCAATAGGCACCAGCAACCTTCATCAGCTTGAACGCGGTGCCGATCTTGCCCGTGGACGTCATGTGCGGCCCACGGCACAGGTCGATCCAGCCGCCCTGGCCGTAGAACTTGATGTCCTGGTTGCCCGGAATGGCGTCCACCAGCTCAACCTTGAAGAGTTCGCCCTTGGCGCGAAAGAAGGCCTTGGCCTCCTCGCGGCTCTTGACCGACTTGGTGAACGGCTTGTCGCGGGCAATGATCTCCCGCATCTTCTTCTCGATGGCCGGAAAATCCTCAAGGCTGAACGGCTCGTTGCGGAAGAAATCATAATAGAATCCGTTTTCGATCACCGGCCCGATGGTCACCTGGGTGCCGGGAAACAGCTCCTGTACGGCTTCGGCCAGCACATGGGCGGCGTCGTGGCGGATCAGTTCAAGGGCTTCCGGATCATCGCGGGTGACAATTCGCAGCGTCGAATCAGCCGCAATCGGGTCCGCCAGATCGCACAACACGCCGTTCACCACGGCAGCCACGGCCTTTTTTTCGAGCGATTTGGAAATCGAGGCGGCAACTTCCCCCGCCGTAGTACCGGATTGGGCTTCGCGCCGTGCGCCATCCGGAAAAGTAAGGGTGATCATCTGCAGTTCCTCCCGCTCACTCCCGCGCACCGATGCGGGTAAGCAAAATCAAGGCGTTAACGGAAAACAGCCGGGCTTTAGCCCATCGTGGTGGAAACCGTCAAGCCAGCGCGGCAGCTTCATGTATTAACACTTCTTTCATATGTATTATCAACTGCTTAACGCCAAACCGCCAAGTGTTGCAATTATGTCAGTCTCCAGACAATTTATAGGTCTGGTGGCGGAATTCCGTTTTGACCTGCGCAAAACTCGCGCTATAGGAATGACGGGGATGAATCACGGAGAAGTCTCATGAAGAAATTTTTACTCGCAAGCTGCGCGACAATGATGGTAGGGGTCGGCTCAGCCTTTGCGGCTGATGTGAGCGCTCCCGCCATGCACGACTGGACCGGGCTTTATGCCGGTGTTTTCGGTGGCTACGCTTTTAGCGGTGACGACGCGGTTGGCGTCACTGGTTTTGGCCCTAATCTCAACGACCTGAGCCTCAATGGCATTTATGGTGGTGTGGACCTCGGTTACAACCATCAGATTGACAACATTGTTCTCGGTATCGAAGGCGATATTGCTTTCGCTGACATCAGCGACAGCGACAGCGGCAACGGGTTCTCTTCCAAGGATGATCTGAACTACGTTGGCACCCTTCGCGGCCGTGCTGGTTTCGCCATCGACAATGCCCTGATCTATGCGACGGGCGGCGTGGCCTTCACCAGCTCGGACTACAGGGTGACGGACGGCGCGCTGGTCGACATCAAGGACAGCTTCTCGCGCGCCGGCTACGTGCTTGGCGGCGGCGTCGAATATGCTTTCGATGACCAATGGTCGATGAAAGCCGAGTACCTGTACATGAACTTCGGCCACAAGTGGCTGTCGGATGGCGTCGCCGAGACCAAGGCCACGCCGGACTTCCACTCGGTTCGCCTGGGCCTGAACTACAGTTTCTGATTGTTGTTCTTCTGATTTTTCGGGGCGCCGCGCAAGTGGCGCCCTTTTTTATTGCTCATTGTTCAGGCAGCGCGACCGTCACAAATTGTTCTTCCGTTGAGCGCCCAACCCGACTGGCAATAACCACGCGTTAACCTTAACGCTTCATGATGACCATGAACTGCAAAGCAACACTTGGTTCGGGGTAAATTCATGAAAGCGTTTCTTCTTCGGCTGGCTCTCGTAACGGCGGCCTTGGTTCCTGTCACTTCGGCTCTGGCTGCCGATCTCGATGCACCGCCGCCGGTCGATGACCTGCGTCCGGCAACCTATGACTGGACCGGCCTGACGATTGGCGCCTTCGCCGCCTCTATCGCGGTGGACGGTCATTACGACGCCACCAACATTTGCGGCTGCGTTGGAATCGATCCCGAGATGAGTGGCATCGGTTACGGCTTCGGCGTCAAGGCCGGCTTCGATTACCAGGTTGACAGCATCGTCATGGGTATCCAGGGCGACTGGACCTTCGGCGGCGAGATCGCCACCAATGACGATCCGGCCGAGGCGACCTACCTCAACATGAACAATTTCGGCACCTTGCGGGCTCGCGTCGGTGTCGCCGATGGCAACACCCTGCTCTATGCCACCGGCGGTCTTGCCATGGCCGACATGGAGTTCGGCGGCCTGGTCGGCTCGATCTCCGAGGATGTCAGCGATGCGCAATGGGCCTACGGCTGGACTGTAGGTGCCGGCATCGAACATGCCTTCAGCGACTCACTCACCGCCAGCCTCGAATATCTCTACGTGAGTATCAAGGACACCGACCATACGCTGATCAACAGCCTCGGCGAAGGCGGCGACGTGGCCATGAAATACAACGACATGCATGTCATCCGCGCCGGCCTGAATTACCGCTTCAGCCTCTAGTCCCTGCAAACCCAAGGCGATCAGGGGTCCTCCGGGACCCCTTTTTTCATGCGCCAGACCGGGCCTTCATAGATTTCAGGTACCGGATCGAATCCCGACTGGCCCCACGGGTGGCAGCGGCTGACCCGCGCCAGCCCCAATAAAAAACCGCGCCACGCCCCATGACGCCGGATGGCGTCGCTGGCGTAGCCGGAACATGTCGGCAAATAACGGCACCTTTGGCCAGTGAAGGCCGATAATGTCAGCTGATACAGCCGTATGAGCGCGAGCAGGATGGTTTTCATCGGTGTCCGCGCCAGATATAGGGGACCCCATGGCACTGGCAAAACCAAATCTCCTCTTCGTCATGGCCGACCAGCTGGCCGCCCGCTATCTGCCCTTTCACGGTCACCGGCTGGTGCAGACGCCCAACCTGTCGCGGCTGGCGGCGGAGGGTGTGGTCTTCGAAAACTGCTATTCGACGAGCCCGCTCTGCGCCCCGGCTCGCGCCACGGTAATGAACGGACTGCTGCCATCGCGCACCGGTGTCTACGATAACGCCGCCGAATTCTCCTCGTCCATTCCGACCTGGGCGCATTACCTGCGATTAGCGGGCTACAAGACCTGCCTGTCCGGAAAAATGCATTTCGTCGGCCCTGACCAGCTCCATGGACTTGAGGAACGCCTGACCACCGATATCTACCCGGCAGATTTCGGCTGGACCCCGGACTGGCGCCTCAGACAGGAGCGCATCGACTGGTGGTACCACAACATGACGTCGGTGCTGCAACCCGGCATCGCCGAGATCACCAACCAGCTTGAATTCGATGATGAGGTGGCCTTCCTCGCCATCCGCAAAATCTACGATTATGCGAGGTTCGAGGCTGACAAGCCGTTCTGCCTGATGACGTCCTTCACCCATCCGCATGATCCCTATGCGGCCCGGGCGAAGTTCTGGAACCTCTACCGCGACGCCGACATCGACCTGCCCAAGGTCCCGCGCATGGAGCGCCGCGAACTCGATCCCCACAGCCGCCGCCTCTACGATGTTTCGGCGATGGACGACTATACCGTCACCGCAGCCGATCTGCGCGCCGCGAGGCATGGCCACTACGCCAATATTTCCTATGTCGACGATCTCGTGGGTCAACTCATCACGGCGCTGGAGGCGACCGGCAAACTTGATGACACGGTTATCGTCTTCACCTCCGACCATGGTGATTTTCTTGGTGAGCGCGGCCTCTGGTACAAGATGTCCTTTCTCGAACCCGCCGCCCACGTACCGCTGCTCATCTGGTCGCCGAAGTCATTCGCGGCGAGGCGGGTGAAAGAACCGGTGACGCTGGCCGATATTCTGCCCACTCTTGCCGCCATCGGCAACGGCGGCACCGCCTCACTTGCTCGCGCCGTCGATGGCCGTTCGCTCTATCCCCTGTTGACGGGGGCTGCTGAAAATCCCGATGGCACCGCCTGGGGCGAATATCTCGCGGAAGGCGCCATTGCCCCCATGTACATGCTGCGCCGGGGCCCGTGGAAGTTCATCCACACGCCAAGCGACCCGGACCAGTTGTTCAACCTCGACAATGACCCGGAAGAATTATCCAACCTGGCGCCATCGCATCCAATGGCGGCGGCGTTGCGCGCCGAGGTCGAAGTGAAATTCGATATTCCGCGCATCCACGCCGAGGTGCTGGAAAGCCAGCAGTCACGCCTGATGTTGTTCGAGGCGTTGAAGCATGGCCATCATTTCCCCTGGGATTTCCAGCCCCTCAAGATCGCCTCGGAACAATATACCCGCAACCACATGAGCGTCACCGACCGCGACTTGCAGTCACGCTTTCCGAAGGCGCCGGACATTGAGGATAAGCGGCGGTCCTAAACCGCCGTCCCGTCCTTGCGGGTGAATGCAAACTTGCCGCCGGTCTTGATGCCCACCAGATCGACGTCCGGGTAGTTCGCCGTCTCCTCCGGCGAGCGGGTGCCGACCTCGAGATAGGATGCGGGACTGCCGGAACGGTTCTCGATCTTGTGGCCATTGGCGACGCCCGCCTTGAAGCCGGCGCACATGCCTGTACTCAGCGCATGAATGCCCGAATCATTCACCAGCACGAGTTCGCCCTCGAGCACATAAATGAATTCGTCCTCGACCTCATGCCAGTGGCGCAGCGCCGAGGAGGCGCCAGGTGCTAAAACGGTAAGATTGACGCCATACTGGGTGAGACCGAACTGGTCGCCCAGCGCCCGCTTTGCTCTGCCACTGACAACAGGGGCAAATTCCGGGGGATAGACCGTGCTGCTGCGCGCCGCCACGCCGGTGGCCCGGATCGCCGCAAGCTTCGTATCAGCCATGAACCGCTTCCCTTTGTTTTACCTCGATCTGTCCTATGGCATCCACCACCGCATCGAAGGTCAGCAGCGTCGAGGTATGGCGCGCCTTGAAATCGCGCACCGGCAGAAGCGCTTCGAGATCGGACCACTTGCCCGATGGCGGCGGCCCCTCCTCCTTGAGCATGGCATACATCTGCTGGCGCAGCGCCTTCATCTCTTCCGCCGTGGCCCCCACCACATGCCGCGCCATGATCGACGACGAAGCCTGGCCCAATGCACAGGCTTTCACGTCGTGGCCGAAATCGGTCACCACGCCATCGGCCATCTTCAGGTCGACCGTCACCTTGGAGCCGCACAGCCGCGAATGGGCGACCGCACTGGCATCGGGATGGTCCAAGCGTTGCAGCCGCGGAATGTCTGCCGCGAACTCCAGTATCTTGCGGTTGTAGATGTCGTTGATCATGCCGATATTCTAACCTCTTCGCATCGCGCGGCAAGAGCGGCGTTTGCCGGTTTGCCATGCGGGGACATGACATGATATGGGAGCGGCCAGCACATGGGCACAAGGCCCCAAGCCCACGCCAGGCTCGAAAACGAAGGCAGAACAGTTCTGATGGACGCCATTATCACCAAGCTTTCCCCAACCCAGGAAGAAGCCGAGGCGGCTGTGCGCACCTTGCTGGCCTGGGCTGGAGATGATCCACTGCGCGAGGGTCTGCTCGATACGCCGCGCCGTGTCGTCAAGGCCTTCCGCGAGTATTTCAGCGGCTACGAGATAGACCCGGCCGAGGCCCTGTCGCGCACCTTCGAGGACGTCGGCGGCTATGACGACATTGTCATGCTGCGCGACATCGAATTCAATTCCCATTGCGAACACCATATCGCACCCTTCGTCGGCCGCGCCCATATCGCCTACTTTCCGACCAAGGCCGTGGTCGGCATTTCGAAGCTGGCCCGCGTCGTGGAAATTTATGCCCGCCGCCTGCAGACCCAGGAAACCATGACAGCGCAAATCATCAACACCATCGCCGACGCCCTGAAGCCGCGCGGCGTTGCGGTGATGATCGAGGCGGTGCACACCTGCATGTCGATGCGTGGCATCGGCAAGCGCAACGTGGCGACCATCACCACCCAGTTTACCGGCGAGTTCAAGACCAACCCGGTTCTTCAGGCCCGCTTCATGGATCTGGTGCGCCAGCCCTCGGGCGGCTTCTCGCTCTGATGGCGGGGGGCCTCGATGAAACCACCGTGTTTCAGCCGCGGTTCGACGCGCAAGGGCTGATTCCGGCTATCGTCACCGATTCAGGCGACGGCACGGTGCTGATGTTCGCCCACATGAATGCCGAAGCCCTGAAGCTGACGCTCGCCACCGGTATTGCCCATTTCTGGAGCCGGTCACGCGGCAAGCTGTGGAAGAAGGGCGAAACCTCGGGCGAGGTTCTGGCGGTCGCCGAAATTCTCACCGACTGCGACCAGGATGTGGTGCAGATCAAGGTTCACCCCCAAGGCCGTGGTGCCGCCTGCCATACGGGCCGCAAGAGCTGTTTCTACCGGCGCATCGAAAACGGCAAGCTCACCTTCACGGGCGGCCCGCCACTGTTTGACCCGGCGGAGGTTTACAAGGGCTGACCTACCCCGCCGAGGCGATGTAACTCTTCATCTGCTCGGCTTCCTGTTCCATCATTTCCATGCGGTGCTTGACCACGTCGCCGATGGAGATCATCCCCGCCAGCTTGCCGCTGGCGACGACCGGAAGATG
>JBKJQD010000339.1:0-3709 GCA_046594125.1 Aestuariivirga sp. | reverse complement strand
CTGGTAACATGTGTGGCCATTCCGTGGTTCGCCTTGCGGGAAGACAGGACATGTTACCAGCCGAATGGCCTCCACCCACGACAAGCGTCCGCTTGCCCGCATATGAGGCGCGGGTGGCGCCGTTCATATCTGGTATCCCGTAGGCAATCGCGTCAGCATGATCTGCCTCGCCTTCTGCCGGCCATCCATCCGCGCCAATCGGATTGGGGTTCTGCCATGTGCCTGACGTATCGATGATGGCACGCGCAAGGAGTTTTCGCGCGCTGCCGTCATTTCTCTGGATGGTCAACTCGAAAGGCCGCTCCGCCCGGACCTTGGATAAGACGCGGTCGAGGCATTTCCTTGTGATCCTCACGACCCTGGAATTGGTTTCTATGACCCGCGCCAGTTCCGGAGTGGCGGCCAGCGGCTCAAGATAGTCCCTCACCAGATCATTGCCGGTGGGCAGTCGGCCGTCCGTAACGCCGTTCCATCCATTGCGTTTCAGCAGCGTGATGGCCGCTTCGTCGAGACATTGCTCCCAGATCGAGAACAGCCGGACCTGGCCCAGTCGCGAATGTTGGGGGCGATCTTCGGTGCGGCTTCAAACAGACGGACAGGGATGCCATGCAGGATGATGCGAAGCCGCAGCGAGCCCGATTGGACCTGCACCGATGACGGCGACGGCAAGCTCCTTTGACATGCAATTCGTTTCTTCTATAATTCTAGTTTTATCGAATTGAAAGATGCAAGAAAGCAGGTCACGCCGCACTGGAGCGGCAAGCCCCCTGTTTGCTACAACATTCTTCAGTGAGGTAGCCGGCCAGTCCATTCATCGTTGCATAGTTGGCGCGGCAGATGAGCGTGGTGGCTTGCCGTTCTTGCGTCACCAGCCCGACCTGGATCATCTTCTGCAGATGATGGGAGAGCGTCGACGCCGCAGCGCCAAGCCGGCTCTGCAACTGGCCAACCGGAATGCCTTCCTCGCCTACTTTCACGAGGATGCGGTAGATCTTGAGCCGGGTCGGATTGCCGAGGGCTTCAAGCTGTGCGGCTGCATCATCGAGGGTCATAGCAAGAAATTATTCTGAGGTTCAGTCTTGTCAATCTATATTTCTGGAACTATCGAATTATCCGTTTTGTGTTCACTGCCGTCAATCGGGCCGGCTCAAGACGAAGCCTTGTGGCTCGGGTCCGTTCTGGAATGCCGCCACATCCGATAGGCGGAAATGACCAGAATGGCTGCCAGCAGTGGCAATAACACTTGAGTGTCAATGACGTTCAGCAATTGCCCTCCAATGAAGGCACCGGCGACCGATCCCAGGGCCATGCTCAGGCAGAACCAGAATTTCTCTTTTAGCACGGCGAAACTATTGTCTCTGCTGTAACGGGCAAACCCCACGATCATTGTGGGGAGACTGATTGCCAATGAAAGACTTCCTGCCAGTTTGACGTCAATGCCATAGAGCAAGACGAGAGTGGGTATCAGTAATTCGCCACCCGCAACCCCCAGAAGAGACGCAACAACACCTATGGCGAATCCGGCCACAATACCAGAAAAAATCAGGGTGATGCCTTGAAAAGCAGGTTGCCCGGATGATCCCATGCCGTGCCCAAGCAACAAGGCCGCCGACATTGCCAACAGCAAGATGGCTATGACAAGATAAAACGTGGATGTCCTGAGTTTGAGTGCCCAGGACGCACCAGACCATGCCCCGAACAAACTGCCCGCAAGCAGGTTAATCACGACGGGCCAATGCTCGACAACGCTGCCCAAAGGAACGGCGCCGATTCGCAGAGGAAGCGCGGCGGCAACGACCACCAGACTCATCGCCTTGTTCAGAATGACGGCAGGCAGTGGCGGAAAACCAAACAGTCCGATGAGTAGAGGAAGCCGGAATTCGGCTCCTCCAAGACCGATGAGGCCACCCAAAATGCCAACACCAGCCCCGGCGAAGAACGAGTTGATAATGCGGGAGGACAATTTTTAGGTCTCCGAAAATTGATCGTCCTATCGCTACCACGATTTTAAATTCCGTTCAGCCGCCCATGACGCCCATCTGACGGGCGGCAAGATGAGATGAGTCGCATCGGGTGGAGGTTTCGCGCCGTGCGGATAATCAAAGAGGGGTCAGCAAAACCTCGCAATTCCATCTATCCCAAAAATACTTTAGATCGGACAACAGTCTCCGGTCGACTCACAGTATGACAATTTTGAAGCAGTCCAACCATCGAATGAATTACTCACCTCAGATCAACATACGCTCCGCGACACTCGCAGACATCCCAAGCATAACAGCGGTTTATCAGCCTGCTGTCCTGAACGGAACTGCCAGCTTCGAACTCGAACCGCCGGATGAGCATGAGATGCGCCGCCGCATGGCCTCAATTCTCGATGGTGGCTACACTTATCTTGTCGCCGAGGCTGAAAGCGTGGTTCAGGGCTATGCCTATTTTGGGCCTTACCGCCCAAGGCCAGCCTACCGGTGGACTGTCGAGAATGCGATCTACATTGCGCCGGACATGCAGCGCCAGGGAGTTGGACGACTGCTGCTTACCGAGCTGGTGCGCCGGGCAGAGGAAGCGGGCTTCCGGCAGATGGTTGCCGTGATCGGTGACAGCGCTCAACACGCCTCCATTGACCTGCATCGGTCTATGGGTTTTTGCCAGTGTGGCATCGTGCTATCCGTCGGTTTCAAACACGGACGCTGGCTTGACCAGGTGATCATGCAGCGGGCCCTTGGACCGGGCGATAAAATGGCACCTTCGGTATCGGCGAAGGGTTACCCGCGTTAGCCACCCGTCACGCTCATGTGGCGGGCGACGGCGGGTTTGTTGTGGCGGCGGCCGATGATGAAGTCATGGCCCTTGGGCTTGCGAGTGATGGCTTCGTCGATGGCGGCATTGAGAAGGCCGTTGCCTTCGGACGCGCGCAGTGGCGCCCTGAGATCGGCGGCGTCCTCCTGGCCCAGACACATGTAGAGTGTGCCGGTGCAGGTCAGCCGCACCCGGTTGCAGCTTTCACAGAAATTGTGAGTCAGCGGTGTGATGAAGCCGAGGCGGCCGCCAGTTTCCTTCACCCTCACATAGCGGGCCGGGCCACCGGTCTTGTAGGGAATGTCTTCAAGCGTAAACCGACTCATCAATTGCGCGCGAACGACTGAGAGAGGCAGATACTGATCGGTGCGGTCGCCCTCGATATCGCCCAGCGGCATGGTTTCGATCAGCGTCAGGTCCATGCCCTCGCCATGGGTCCAGCAGATCAACTCGGGGATTTCCACCTCGTTGACGCCTTTTAGCGCCACCGCGTTGATCTTGATCGCCAACCCTGCGGCCTGTGCGGCGCGGATACCCTCTTTCACCTTGCCGAGATCGCCCCAACGGGTGATCGTCTTGAACTTGGCGGCGTCGAGGGTATCCACCGAAACATTGATGCGGCGGACGCCGTGGGCCACCAGTTCGCTTGCGTATTTCGCCAGTTGGCTGCCATTGGTGGTCAGGGTCAGTTCTTCGAGCCCGCCCGCGTGGAGTTGCTTCCCAAGATTTTCGACCAGCGTCATGATGCCCTTGCGCACCAGGGGTTCGCCACCCGTTAGTCTGATCTTCCGCACCCCCTTGGCGATGAAAGCATCACAAATCCGGTGGAGTTCCTCAATCGTCAGTAAATCTTTGCGGGGGAGAAACGTCATGTCCTCCGCCATGCAATAGACACAGCGGAAATCGCAGCGGT
>JBKJQD010000302.1:0-12863 GCA_046594125.1 Aestuariivirga sp. | reverse complement strand
ACGCCGCTCACTTACGAGCAAATCAAGGACATGCAGACCCTGCTGCAAGCCAAGGGCTATGACGTGGGCGACGTCGACGGCAAGATCGGCAAGGGCACCAGGCTTGCCGTCAAAGCCATGCAGATCAAGCTCGGCCTGCCGGCGGATTCCTATCCCACCCCGGACTTCCTCGACCGCCTGCGGAATGGCTAGAACAAGTTCATAGGGGCAGCATTCCGCGGACATTGTCCGCTTGTCCCTTCTCCCAAGGGAGAGGTGGTGTGAGTCAAGTTATATCCGTTTCAAATTGTCATATTTATGTGCGCAGATGTTACTTGCGAGAAAACTAAACAATTTTAGTTACTCGTGCCTGAGCGCTTCGATGGGGTCCAACCTCGCGGCGCGTCTTGCCGGGAAGTAACCGAAGACCACGCCGATCAGGGCTGAAACCGCGAAGGCCAGGGCCACGATGCGCATATCGGGCGCAAAGGGAATGGTCATGCCGTAGGCGGCGGCACCGGCCAGGCCAAGTCCCACGGCAATGCCCAGTATGCCGCCAAACAGGGCCAGCACGATCGATTCCACAAGAAACTGGGTCAGCACCTGGCGCTCCAGCGCGCCAATGGCCAGCCGGATGCCGATCTCGCGGGTGCGCTCGGTCACCGACACCAGCATGATGTTCATGATGCCGATGCCGCCCACCAGCAGCGACACGGCGGCCACCGCCCCCAGAAGCCCGGTCAGCAGTGTCGAGGTGGCGGCCATGGTGTTGGCGATCTGCGTCATGTCGCGGACCGTGAAGTTGTCGTCGTCGCCCGGCGCAATGCGGCGCTGCTCGCGCAGGATTTGTTCGACGCCGGACTGGACAAGCGAAATGGCGGAGGCTTCGGCCACCGAAATATTGATCGATGAAATGCGGGTGTTGCCGGCCACACGGCGGTGATAGGTGCGCAGCGGCAGCAGCACGATTGAGTCCTGATCGGTGCCGAAGGCCGACTGGCCCTTGCCTTCGAGTACACCGATCACCTCGCAGGAAAAACTGCCGACGCGCAGGCGCTCGCCCAGCGGATCGTCCGGCCCAAACAGTTCGCGGACGATGGTCGAGCCGATGACGCAGACCGAGGTGCCGGAGCGCACTTCGCCATCGGAAAAAGGCCGGCCCGCGCTGAAGTTCCACTGCTGCACGTCGAAGAAAGCCGAATCGGTGCCGGTCACCGTGGTGTCGTAGTTGAGGGCGCCGAACACCGCCTTGGTGTTCTTCTGCGCCGAGGGCGCCAGGGCACGCACACCGCTCAAGCCGGAGCGCAATGCCGCGACAGTGCGCTCGTCAAAGGGCCGCGCCTCGCTGCCCGAGGGGCCGAAAGTGCTTTGCCCCGGTCTGGCGATCAGCATGTTGGAACCGAGCTTGGCGAGATCGGCCTGGACCTTCTGCGACGTACCAGAGCCGATGGTTACCATGGCAATGACGGCGGCCACGCCGATGACGATGCCGAGCAGTGTCAGCACCGAGCGCAGCGCGTTGCGGCGGATCGACTGCAGGGCGAGCTTGACAGTCTCCCACAGCATCAGGCGGCCTTGCTCACCTGGTCGGTGGCGATGCGGCCATCGACGAAGTGGATGTTGCGGCGGGCGAAAGCGGCCATGCCGGCTTCATGGGTCACCATGACGATGGTGATGCCCTGCTCGATATTCAACCTGGTCAGCAATTCCATGATCTCATGGCTGCGCGCTGTGTCGAGATTACCGGTCGGCTCGTCGGCCAGCAGCACCAGGGGATCGGTGACGATGGCGCGGGCGATGGCCACACGCTGCTGCTGGCCGCCGGAAAGTTCGGATGGTGTGTGATGTTCGCGGCCCTTGAGGCCAACCAGATGCAGGGCTCTGACGGCCCGCTCGCGGCGCTCGCGCCTCGCCATGCCGCGATAGATCAACGGCAGTTCGACATTCTCGATTGCCGTGGTGCGGGCCAGCAGATTGTAACCCTGGAAGACGAAGCCCAGATAGTTGCGGCGGAGAAGGGCGCGCTGGTCTTGACTTAGGCCCGTCACGTCAACGCCGCCGAAGCGGTAACTGCCGCTGCTCGGGCGGTCGAGGCAGCCGATGATATTCATGGCGGTGGACTTGCCCGATCCCGACGGCCCCATGATCGAGACGAACTCGCCACGCGTGATCGAAAAATTTACGCCAGCCAGGGCGCGCACCAGTCCTTCGCCCGCGCCATAGACGCGCCCAATACGCTCAAAGACGATGAGCGGGCCGTCACCGTTCACTTCGCCGCCTGCCGCGATTGGGTGATGACCATGGCACCCTCGGTCAATTCACCCGAGACGATGGCGGTATATTTGCCATCGGTGGCGCCGGTCTTCACCGTCACCTGCCCGGGTGTGCCGTTGTCAAGAATCCAAAGGGTGCGCTCACCGCTGGCCGCCACCTTGTTGCTGGAGCGTTCGAAGCGTGGCATGCGCGGCATAAAGAGGCTGGTGATGCTGAAGGCGCTGCCGGCATTGGCCTTGGGCGGCTCGTAGCGCAATGCCCCGTTGGGCACCACGAGGGCCTGGGGAATATCCTCGGTGACGATCTGTGCCGTCGCCGTCATGCCGGGGCGGAGCAGCAGTTCCTTGTTGTCGACGGCGAGAATCGCCGTGTAGGTCACCACGTTGTCGGTGGTCTTGGGCGAATATTCGATGGTCTCGATGACCGCCGGAAAGCTCCGGCCGGGATAGGCATCAACCGTGAAAGTGGCCTTTTGCCCGGTCTTCACCGTGCCGATATCGGCCTCGTCGACATCGGCCTCGACCTGCATGCGCGTCAGGTCCTCGGCCAGCGTGAAGAGGACCGGCGCCTGCAGGGACGAGGCAACCGTCTGGCCGGGTTCGGCCTGGCGCTTCAGAACGATGCCGTTAACCGGTGAGAGGATGCGGGTTTTGGTCAGGTCGGTCTGCTGCATGGTAACGTCGGCCTCCGCCACCGCCACATCGGCCTCGGCCGCTGCGACACCGGCATCGGCACGGGCCAGGGCGGCGCGGGCGGTGTCGAGGTCGATGACCGCCGAGATGCCTTTCTTGCGCAGGGCTTCGGCGCGGTTGAAGGCGAGGCCGCGCTCGGCCTTGGTGGCATTGGCATCAAGCAGATGGGCCTTGGTTGCGGCGCGTGCGGCTTCTACGCGGGCCAATTGCGCCTTGAGCCTGACCGCGTCGAGTTCGGCCAGAACGTCGCCCTTCTTCACCAGACTGTTGTTGTCGACGTTGACGCTGCGGATGACGCCAGACATCTCGCTCGAGACATCGACCTGGGTGGTCGGTTGCACCTTGCCGGTGGCTTGTACCCGGACCACGAGGACTGAGCGCTTTGCGGCTTCGGTCTCATAGGTCACGGCGGCGGTCTTGCCGCCGTTTTGCGCATACCACCATGCCCCGCCTGCCAGCAGGGCGAGGATCGCCGCCAGCCAGAACCCGCGCTTCACCCAGGCCCGGCGGCGGCTTTTTCCGTCGAGGCCGATGGCGGCCTCGATGTCGGCCTGGCTGGGGAGGTTCTGGATGTTCATGGGTTTCGGGTCGTTGCTCTCAGTGGCATATGGGAAGGACGGCGCGGTTCCGGGATTCCGGCGCGACAATGCGCCCCAAAATGTGGCGCGGGCAAGAACTGGATTGAGATGATATGAGGCGCCCATGAGCACTGCGCAATTTGATATGGCACCGGATGGCACCTCGATCGCCTTTCTCGAGGATGGTGGCGGTGACGGCCTTGGACGTTGCGGCTTCTTCTGGCTGGGCGGATTCAAGTCGGACATGGAGGGTTCCAAGGCCGAGGCGCTGGCGGCTCTGGCGCGCGAGACCAGACGGCCATCGCTGCGCTTCGATTACTCGGGCCATGGCAAGTCCGGCGGCCTGTTCATCGACGGCACCATCTCGGCCTGGCTTGACCAGTCGCTGCACATGTTCCGCACACGGACGAAGGGGCGGCGCATCGTGGTGGGATCGAGCATGGGCGGCTGGCTGGCGCTGCTGCTGCTCAAGGCGCTGATGGTGCAGGATGCAAAGGCGGCGCGGCGTATTGCCGGGCTGGTGCTCATCGCCCCTGCCGCCGACATGACCGCCGATCTGATGTGGAATGTGTTTCCCCCGGCGGCGCGCGAGGAATTGGCGGAGAAAGGCATTCACCTCAGACCCTCGCGCTATGGTGCGCCCTACGAGATCACCGCCAGCCTCATCGCCGACGGGAACCGCCACCTGATGCTGAAGGACGGGCTTGATTGCCAGTGCCCGGCGCGCATCCTGCAGGGCGATGCCGACGAGGACGTGCCAGCGCAACACGCCATGAAGGTCTATGGCGCGTTGAACGGCGGCGACATCACACTGACATTAATCAAGGGCGGCGACCACCGGCTGTCGTCACCGGGACAACTGGCCTTGATCCGTGAAACCGTGCTGCGCTTGGCCGAACGCGCCGACGGCATCAGCGCTTGAGGTGGCGGGCCAGTGCCGTGAGGCCTTGGCGATAGGTGGGGTAAGCCAGAGTCACGCCTAACTCTTCGTGGATGCGCACATTGGATACGCGTTTCGAGTCGGCATAGAAGCTGCGCGCCATGGGCGACAGGCTGGCTTCGCCGAAAGGCACATCCGGCGGCACGGGCAAGCCCAGCAGTGTTGCGGCATATTCGACCACGTCCTGCGGCGGGCAGGCCTCGTCATCGCAGACATTGTAGGCGGCTCCCGGCCGTGGCCAGGCCATCGAGGCTGCAAGCACATTGGCGATGTCGTCCACATGGATGCGGCTGAAGACCTGGCCCGGCTTGATGACGCGCTTCGCCGAGCCGTCGAGGATGGAGAGAAGCTGATTGCGGCCTGGTCCATAAATGCCCGCAAGACGGAAAAGGTGAACTGGCAAACCATGGGACTTCCACAGCCCAAGCCATTGGCCTTCGGCATTGAGGCGCTTCTGGCCGCGCCCGGTGTTAGGCGTCAGCGGCGTTTCTTCAGTGACCCAGCCGCCGCCATGGTCGCCATAGACGCCGGTGGTCGAGAGATAGGCGATCCACTTGATCTGTCCGGCGCGGTTGATGAACTCATCACGGCACTGGCGCAGCACCGGATCGCCACTGTCATCGGGCGGTGCCGAGGAGACGATATGGGTGACGCCATCGAGCGCTTCGGCAGCAAGGGGCTTTGAGCCATCGAAGAGGAAGGAGCGATAGCCCTGGGCCTCGATGCGGGCGCCACCTTCAGCGGAACGGCTGGTGGCGCTGACCGTCCAGCCCTTGTGCTGCAGCCGTGCGGCAAGAACGCGGGCCGAGAAGCCGAGGCCGAAACAGAAAAGATGTGTCATCGCCGCCTTATCCCGTCATCCTCCGCGCAAGCGGAGGAACCATCTTCGCCCGGCGCCATGGACCCTCCACTTTCGTGGAGGGTGACGAATCCGGGGCCGGCCTGCCACTCGGCGCGGACACCGGCATCCGGCTCGGCAGCGCCTTGCGATTTCAGCTTTTTGAAATGCGCCTCTTCCGCCAATTGCGAAAGCGCCCACACCGCCATCGCACGAACCACAGGCGACGGATCGCCAAGTAAACTCTCGATACGGGGCAGCAAGGTTGCATCGCCGCTGTTGCCGGCAGCGATCAGCACATTGCGGATGAAGCGGTCACGGCCGATGCGCTTCACCGGCGAACCCGAAAACAGGACGCGGAAACTTGCGTCATCGAGAGTCAAGAGATTGGCCAGCGATGGAGCCACGAGATCATCGCGGGCCTTTAGTTTAATCTCCGAAGCGGCACGGGCAAACTTGTTCCATGGACACACCGCAAGGCAATCGTCGCAGCCGTAGATGCGATTGCCCATGCTGACGCGGAATTCACGCGCGATATGGCCCTGGTGCTCGATGGTGAGATAGGAAATGCAGCGCCTGGCATCAAGCTGGTAGGGTGCGGAGAAAGCCCTGGTGGGGCAGATGTCGAGGCAGGCGCGGCAGGTGCCGCAGTGATCGGTCTCGGCCTTGTCGGGTGCAAGTTCGGCGGCCGTCAGAATCGTGCCAATGAAGAACCACGAGCCGATCTGGCGCGACACCAGATTGGTGTGCTTGCCCTGCCAGCCCAGTCCGGCTTTGGCGGCCAGCGGCTTCTCCATCAGCGGTGCCGTGTCGACGAAAACCTTGACTTCGGATTTCGATTGATGCGCCAGCCAGTGGGCGAGGCGCTTGAGCTTGCCCTTGACCAGATCATGGTAGTCGCGGTTCAGGGCATGGACCGAGATGACGCCCGTACCTTTGTCTTGCAACCGTTCCAGCGGATCGATCTGCGGGCCATAGTTCTGCGCCAGCATGATGGCCGAGCGGGCTTCGGGCCACAGCTTCAAGGGTGAAGAGCGCCGCTCCGCCGTCTCCGCCAGCCAATCCATATCGCCATGATGGCCCGCCGCGATGAAGCCTGCCAGCCGGTCGGCCATGGCTTGATCACCGGCAATCGCGGCGATGCGCATATCATCAAAACCTTCCGCTGCCGCCCGTGACCTCAGCTTTGCGGCAAGACCTGCCACGGTCAGAAGTCGAGATCGGCATAGACCGCCGCGGGCGCCATGCCGCGCACCGTGTCGGCCAGCAGGGCGCGGAACGACGGCCTCGACTTGATGCGCTGGTACCACGATTTGGCGACGGGAAAATCCGCCCACGGAATATCGCCGAAATAATCCACCACCGAGATATGGGCCGCGGCCGCCAGATCGGCCAGTGACAACTGGTCACCAGCCAGCCAGGGCCGGTGATCGGCGAGATGGCCGATATAATCGAGGTGATGGCGCAGCTTGGTCATGGCCTGGCGCACCCGGTTCATGTCCGGGCCGCCGCCGCCATTCTCGCGCGGCAGGAAGCGGCGGATGACCTTTTCGGTCAGCACCGGCTCGGAAACCTCGGCGTAGAATTTCACATCGAACCAGCCAATCAGGCGGCGCACCTCGGCGCGCTCGAAGGCATCGCCCGGAATGAGGCTCAGGCGCTTACCCTTGGTCTCCTCGAGAAACTCGCCGATGGCCTCAACACCGGAGACCGGCGAAGAGGCGTCCTCGAGATAGACCGGCACGGTTCCAGCCGGGTTCAATTCGAAGATGTCGTGGCTCGGATTCCACGGCGTCTCCTCAATCAGTTCGGCGGCAGCACCATATTCGGCGAGCGCCAGGCGCATGCGGCGGCTGAACGGGTCGAGTGCGAAATGAATGAGTGTCGGCATGTCTTGTTAACTGACCTTAACCCTCTCCGGGTAATTAATCCGGGCTTTCTCTCGCCGCAATTGCCCGGCCCTCTGGTGCCGTATAAAACGCGGGTGATTTCGCAGCAAGCGATTCGAACTCCGCGCCGCAAAGGGACTTGGATGGCCGTTACATGCTGATTGTCCAGATCATTGTCCTGGCGCTGATCCAGGGCATTACCGAGTTCTTGCCGATTTCCTCCTCGGGTCACTTGATCCTCGTACCGGCACTGACCGGCTGGCCGGACCAGGGCGTGGTCACCGACATGGTGACCAACCTCGGCACGCTGGCGGCGGTCATCGTCTATTTCTACCATGATGTCATCGCCATGCTGCGCGGGGTGATCGACGTCATCCGCCGCCAGACGACGCGCGATTCGCGGCTGATGCTGAACGTGATCATCGGCACCATCCCGATCATCGTGGTGGGCCTCGCCATGAAGGCGCTGCATCTCGACGATCACATCCGCAGCGCCACGCTGGTGGCCTGGAACGCCATCATCTTCGGTGTGTTTCTTTATGTCTTCGATGCCTTCGGTCTTTCGTCGCGCACCGTCACCGACATGAACTGGAAGACCTCGCTGATCATCGGCTGTGCCCAGGCGCTGTCGCTCAGCCCCGGCACCAGCCGCTCGGGCATCACCATGACGGCGGCTCGGGGACTGGGCTTCGTGCGCCCCGAGGCGGCGCGGTTTTCGTTCCTGCTGTCGATCCCGGCCAATGGCGCGGCCTCAATCCTGATCATCGGCGATGCGCTGAAAAGTGGCGAGAGCATCTCAGCCGCGGTGATCCTCACCGGCGTACTCACCTTTTTCGTGGCGCTGGGGACCATCACCATACTCATGCGGCTGGTGCGGCACATGAGTTTCCTGCCCTTCGCCGTTTACCGCGTGCTGCTGGGGGCCGTACTTCTCGGCCTGATTTATTCCGGCATTCCCTTGGGTGCTGTGAACTGACCGGCCTTGCGGAAGCGGTAGAGATAGCCCGGCACGATGCCCTCGATGCCGCGCGGCGCCACCCCCAAGCCTTCCAGGGTGCGGCGCTCCTTGCGGGCGGCCTCGCTCACCACATTGTCGGACTTCAGCAGTTCGACCTGATCGGTGGTCAGCAGGGGCTTGGGCAGAAGTCCCAGGATCATCGCCTGCACCTTGGCGACACTCCATGGCACCGGCACCAGCAGGCGATTGCGGCCGATGGTGTCGAGGGTGAACCGCATGAGTTGCCTGAAGCTCAGCACTTCCGGCCCGCCCAGCTCATAGGTGCGGCCATCGGCCTCGCCTCTGTCGATGAGGCGGGCCACGGCCTCTGCCACATCGCCCACGAAAACCGGCATGAATTTGGTTTCGCCGCCGCCGATCAGCGGCAGGGCGGGAGCGAATTTGGCAAGGCCGGCAAAGCGGTTGAAGAAATCATCCTCGGGGCCAAAGACGATCGACGGCCTGAGCACGGTGGTACCCGGAAAGGCGGCACGCGCCCGCTTCTCGCCCTCGGCCTTCGATCTGGCATAGGCGCTGGCGCCATTCTCGTCGGCACCGATGGCCGACATCTGGATGAAGACACGGGCCTTGGCGGCGCGGGCCGCCTTGGCGGAGGCCTCGGCACCAAAGACATGCACGGCATCGAAGCTCTGCGCGCCCGCCGAATAGAGAACCCCCGTCAGGTTGATGACCGCGAAAGCGCCGTCACAGGCGGCGGCCAGCGAGGCCGGGTAGCGGACATTGGCCTGCACTGGCATGATCTGCCCCGGTGTGCCAAGCGGCTGCAGGTGGCCCGCCAGATCAGGCCTGCGGCAGGCGGCCCGGATACGGTAGCCGCGTTTTGCCAGGGCGCGCACGATGTGGCGGCCCACGAAACCCGAGGCGCCGATGATGGTGATGAGCTTTTCCGACGTTTCCGCTGCCACGACATGCCATCCCGCTGATTCAGTTGCGACGGCTTTTAGCCCCGGGCGGGCAAGGATGCAAAGGCGATGCCGGACAAGTCGCGCACCCGCCTCGCGGAATCCTTGCAATGCGCCGGCAACCGCAATATTATCTATTGGTAGTTTCGGAAGGTGGCAATGTCCAAGAATACGTCAGTGGTTCTCGGCGAAGACTATGACCGGTTTGTTCAGGCGCAAATTCGCAGCGGGCGTTTTGGCTCTGCGAGCGAGGCGATCAGAGCAGGCTTGCGCCTTCTCGAAGAGCATGAACTGAAAATCGACCGGCTGCGCTCGGCGCTGGCCGAAGGTGAGGCCAGCGGTGCGCCAACCGACTTCGACGCGGTGGCCTTCATCGCGGCCAAGCGCCGTTCCTGATGGGCCGCCTGAGGCTTGCTCCCGCCGCAAAGTCGGACCTCGACGCGATCTGGGACTATACCGCCGGGCGCTGGGATGCCGCACAGGCTGAACACTATGTGCAGTCACTCACCCAATCGTTGCAACTCCTCGCTGATCGTCCGGGGATCGGCCACAGCATCGAGGACATCCGGCCCGGCTATCGCAAGTTCGCGGTTGCCGCCCATGTGGTTTTCTATCGCCAGACCGAAGCTGGCATCGACGTGATTCGGATTCTGCACAAAAGCATGGACGTTGAGCGGCATCTCTGAACGAAACCCGCCCCACACCCGCCGTAACAGGCTTCCAGACCCTTGGTTGACAACACACCGCAACCCCCTCTATGAGACGCCCCGGAAAGCCCTGATGGCGGAATTGGTAGACGCACTAGTTTCAGGTACTAGCGATGAAAGTCGTGGAGGTTCGAGTCCTCTTCAGGGCACCATTCTATTAAAGCCGTAGCGGCGGGATCTCCCTCATGGCCATCAAGCTTTACAAGGGCGACCTGCCCGCCGGACTGGATTTCAGCACCGCTGTTGCCATCGACACCGAGACCCTTGGCCTGATCGCGCGCCGCGACAAGCTGTGCCTCGTCCAGCTATCTTCTGGCGATGGCAATGCCCATCTGGTGCAGATGGACCGTTCGAGCTACGACGCGCCCAACCTCAAGGCGCTGCTGGTCAATCCGGCGGTTACCAAGATTTTCCACTATGCGCGTTTCGATGTGGCGGTGCTGAAGCAGTATCTCGGTGTGGATACCGCGCCGCTCTATTGCACCAAGATCGCCTCGAAGCTGACCCGCACCTATACCGACCGGCACGGCCTCAAGGACCTGATCAAGGAGTTGCTGGGCATCGAACTCAACAAGCAGCAGCAAAGTTCCGACTGGGGTGCGCATGTCCTGAGCGACGCCCAGAAGCAATATGCCGCCCAGGACGTGCTTTATCTGCACGAGATGAAAACCCGCCTCGACCAGATGCTTGAACGTGAAGGACGCGCCGTGATCGCCAGGGCGTGCTTCGATTTCGTGCCGGTGCGCGCCGCACTGGATCTGGCGGGCTGGGCCGAGGAAGATGTCTTCGCCCACTGAAACCGCCACGGGAAACCTGGCCCGCGCCGTCAACAGCGCCGCACGGCGCAGCGCCATTGCCCGCCTCCTCAGCTGGCTGGCGGCGGCCATTGGCCTGGGTGCCGTGGTGCTGTTCCTGGTGCAGGCCGGCCTGTTCTCGCTGCTCGCCCCCAAGGAAGAGATCGTGCGTCCGGTGATTGACAATCCGGAAGAGATTTCGGCCACCAATTCCACCGTCAACGGGCTTGACCGCCAGAACCAGCCCTATCAGGTGACCGCCAAGCGCGGGCGGCAGGACAAGGACAAGCCCAATATCGTCCACCTCGAAGAGATCGCCGCCACCTTCAACAGGACCGATGGCCGGACCTATGCGGTGTCGGCGCTGAAAGGCGTCTACGACACCAAGATCAAGGAACTGGACTTGACGGGCAACGTCAATATTCGCGAGGGAGAACGCTTCGTGGCGCGCATGGCAAAGGCGCATGTGACCGTCGAAACCAAGGCGCTGGTTTCGGCGGTTCCGGTGGATGTCAGTTTCGCTGGCGGCATGGTGCATGCCAACGGCATGCAAATAACCGATGACGGCGCCCGGATTCTGTTCTTGAATGGCGTCAAGGCGCGCTTTGGCGCGGAAACGGCAAAAGGAGATCAAACCCCATGATCCGAAAATTACTGGCCGTTCCGGCCATTCTGATGCTGCTGCACGGCGCCCCGGCGCAGGCGGCGGAGGCCAAAAAAAGCATGCCGGTCGACATCGAAGCCGACAGGATGGAAATCATCGACGCCGACAAGAAGGCGGTGTTCACCGGCAACGTGCATGCGGTGCGCGGCGATACGGTGCTGACCAGCAACGCCGTGACGGTGACCTACGCCGAAGTCAAACAGACCGACGGCACCACCAAGACCGACGCCACCGACATCGAGGCGCGCGGTAGCGTGGTGATCAAGACCAAAAAGGAAACCATCACCGGCGATTGGGCCAAGATCAACCCGCAGACCAACAAGATGGTGGTCGGCGGCAATGTCAAGCTGGTGCAGGGCGCCACGGTGCTGACCGGGCCAGAACTGCATGCCGACCTCGACACCAACAAGATCGAGTTCAGCGGCGGGCGGGTCAAGGGAAGTTTCCTGCCAAAATGATGGCGCTTTAGGCAATGTTAAATCTATTGGGTGGTAATTCTCTTGGCGCGTGATGAAGACGTGACGACGGCCCGGCGGCCGGTTCCCGCCAGCGGTACATCGCGGACCCTTGGTCCAAAGGTGCAGGCTGGCGATGGACCCTTAACCGGAACATCCGGCAGCGGCGGATTGGTGGTGACGGGACTGTACAAGTCCTACAAGCGCCGTCCGGTGGTGCGGGGCGTCTCGCTCTCCGTCAAGCGTGGTGAAGCCGTGGGACTGCTCGGACCCAATGGCGCTGGCAAGACGACGGTGTTCTACATGATCACCGGCCTTATTGCCGCCGACAGTGGAACGATCAGTCTCGACGGGGCCGATATCACCCACCTGCCCATGTACAAGAGGGCGAGGCTGGGGATTGGATATCTGCCCCAGGAAAGTTCGATTTTCCGCGGCCTCAATGTCGAGGACAATATTCGTGCCGTGCTCGAGCTGCGTTACAGTTCGAAGGCCCGGCGTGACAGTGTGTTGCGTGAGTTGCTTGATGAGTTCTCAATCTCCCATCTCCGGTATTCGCCGGCTGTTGCGCTCTCTGGCGGAGAGCGCCGCCGCGTGGAAATCGCGCGCGCCCTTGCCGCCGATCCCCAGTTCATGCTCCTCGACGAGCCCTTCGCCGGAATTGACCCGATTGCAATCGGTGATATTCGCAACATGGTGCGACAGCTCACCGCTCGGGGAATCGGGGTGCTTATTACGGATCACAACGTCCGGGAAACCCTCGAACTCATCGACAAGGCGCTCATCATCCATGAGGGCTCGGTCCTGACCGAGGGCACCCCAGATGAGATTGTCAACAATGCGGATGTGCGGCGCTACTATCTTGGCGCCGATTTCAGTCTCTGAAGCCGGAGGGCTCCGGTCATGGCGCTAGGCCAGAGGTTGGAGATGCGCCAGGGCCAGTCCCTGGTGATGACGCCGCAATTGCAGCAGGCGATCAAGCTGCTGCAGATGTCCAATCTCGAATTGCAGGCCTATGTCGAAGGCGAGCTTGAACGCAATCCGCTGCTCGAACGCGATGAGCGCTCGGAGGCGGCGAAGCCCACGGAAACCCCGCAAAGTGAAGCGGTGCGCGAACTCTCGGCGGAAGGCTC
>JBKJQD010000153.1:0-4779 GCA_046594125.1 Aestuariivirga sp. | reverse complement strand
GATCACCCGGTCGGCATCGCCATCGAGTGCGATGCCGATGTCGGCGCGCAACTCGCGGACCTTCTCGCACATGCGCTCTGGTGCCGTCGATCCGCACTTCTCGTTGATGTTGGTGCCGTTCGGCTCATGGCCGATCTGGATGATCTCGGCTCCCAGTTCCCACAGTGCGGTCGGCGCCACCTTGTAGGCGGCACCATTGGCCGTATCGATGACGATGCGCAAGCCGTCGAGCGTCATGTCCTTGGGATAAGTGCGCTTGGCGAATTCGATGTAACGCGCGTCGGCATTCTCGATACGCTTGGCGCGGCCGATCTTGTCGGACATCGCAACATCGATCTGCGACGGATCATCGAGCATCGCCTCGATGGCCAGTTCCTGATCATCCGAAAGCTTGTAGCCATCAGGCCCGAAAATCTTGATGCCGTTGTCCTGATAGGGATTATGCGAGGCCGAGATCATCACGCCCAAGTCAGCCCGCATCGAACGCGTCAGCATGGCGACAGCCGGCGTCGGCACCGGGCCGAACAGGAACACATCCATGCCCGAGGCCAGAAGCCCCGCCGTCAGCGCCTGCTCGATCATATAACCCGAGAGCCTGGTGTCCTTGCCGATCACCACCCGGTGCCGGTGGCTGCCGCGCTTGTAGAGACTGCCCGCCGCCATGCCAATGCGCAGCACCATCTCGGCTGTCATGTTGCCGCTATTGGCGGTGCCCCGCACCCCATCAGTTCCGAAGTATTTCCGCGCCATCATATTTTCTCCCGGCCTTGGGCATACCGCAGAAGCGTTAAATGCTCATTGCGTCCCATCGCTTGGCTCAAGCCGGGAATTGCCGGACCTCGCGGTCGATGGCCATTCGCGCCGCAAACTCCTTTTACAACTGCGCACCAGGTTGTGCCTGGTGCGCCTGAAGGTTGGTTTGCACAGCCCGTAGCGGCCTGTGCCGTGTCAGGTAGAACAGATCAGGGAACAAGCAGCTGGTTGCTGCCGGTCCACCGCAACACCAGCGTTTCGACTGAGTTTGCAATGGTGTAATCGGCATCGGCGTCCCGCACCCAGCTATAAGCACTCGAAGTGGCACTGACACTGCCTTTGAATGCCCCGGTGGTGAAATCATGGGCACCATCGATGGTGATGTTTTCCGGTGCATTGGTGGTGCGTTTGGCGGGTGCGAAGAGCAATGTTATGTGGGTGGCCCCGGTGTTGAACAGGGCACCCGGCAGAGTTTCCACGCGGCGGACGAGGAAGTAATTGCCGACAGTGATGGCGCCTTTCAAGACAATGCCTGCTTCGTGCTGGAACAAGCCGGCGGCATCGTTGACATTGGTCAGCGGCGCGACCCGGCTCAGTTGCAGCACGGCGGTACCGGCGCTGGCTGCGCCGCACCACATGAAAGTCGAGACCATGAGTAATGCGATATTCATACGAGACAGAGTCATGACGTCCTCCCATTGCTTGTCCATTCACAGCCCGGTTCCGGGCACCGTTAGTTATCGCGCAAATGGCGGTCATTAACAAGTTAATCCCCTGAACCACCAATCCGCCTAAAGACCGCTCATCTCCGGATCGGCCGCCGCCAGCCCCACCGCCAGCGCTTCGACCGTTGCCTTCACATCGTGCACGCGAAGAAATTGCGCTCCGTTAAGGGCGGCCCAGACGGCGCCGCCCACCGATCCGTTGACCCGCTTACCCGCCACCTTTTCTCCCGTCAGCGCCCCGATGAAAGCCTTGCGCGACAGGCCCATGAGCAGCGGCACCCCAAGTCCATGGAACAGGGTGAATTGCTGCAGCACATCGAGATTGTGCCGGAAATTCTTGCCGAAGCCGATGCCGGGATCGGCGATCAGCCGCGATCTGGCGATGCCGGCTGCGACACAAGCCGCGATTCGGGCCTCCAGCGCGTCATAAACATCAAGCGCCACGTCGTCATACTGCGGGCTGAGTTGCATGGTCTTGGGATCGCCCTGGGCATGCATGAGGATCACCGGGCAGGCGGCCTCGGCCATGGCCGAAAGACTTTGCGGATCATGGCTCAGCGCCGACACATCGTTGATGATCGAGGCGCCCGCCGCAACAGCCGCCGTCATCACCTTGGCCTTCCGGGTGTCGCAGGACACAGTGTGCCCGGCCCCGGCCAGCGCCTCGATCACCGGAATGACCCGCGCCAGTTCTTCAGCCTCGGAAACGCCTTCCGAGCCGGGCCTGGTTGATTCACCGCCGACATCGAGGATGTCAGCGCCCTCGGCTGCAAGCTGCAGGCCATGGGCAATGGCCCGCTCGACATCGCCATGGCGCCCGCCATCCGAAAATGAATCGGGCGTCACATTGACGATGCCCATGACCTTTACGATGTCCCCCTCCGCCTTGTGGGGAGGGGTTAGGGGTGGGGGTCCACGAGTCGAGACCTTGGCCACTCCCACCCCTGCCCCTCCCCACAAGGGGGAGGGGGAGAAGGACGGAAAGCTCTCAAACCGCCGTGTGACCTTCCCGTCACCGCGCTCGATCACCTCGACCATGGTGTAGGCAACAGCCGAAAGGCCGCCGAGTTTTCCTCCGCGGCCTTCCTCGATCATGCGCCGGGCATCGGGGCCATGAACGAGCCCCACCGGCCGGTAATAAGTCTTCAGCATCACGCCTGCGGCTGCGGTTCCATGTCGCCCGCACCGCGGCGCTTGCTGGAACCTGTCGATGGCACCGACGAGGATGGTTTGGACGCCTTGTGGCTGTCGCCATCGTCGCGCTTGGGCGGTTTGCCTTTAAGCAAATCCTTGATCTCCTCACCCGACAGCGTCTCGTATTCGAGCAGGCCCTGGGCCAGAGTTTCGAGGTCCTTCTTCTTGGTGGTCAGCAGCTTGCGCGCCGTGGCTAGGCCCTCGGAGACAAGGCGCTTCACTTCCTCGTCGATTTTCTGGGCGGTATCCTCGGAGATGTTCTGGGTACGCGACACCGAGTGGCCGAGGAAAATCTCTTCCTGATTTTCACCATAGGAGACGGTTCCGAGCGTCTCCGAGTAGCCCCAGCGGGTCACCATGGCGCGGGCCAGCCGGGTTGCCTGCTCGATGTCCGACTGAGCGCCGGAAGTGACGTTCAACTTGCCGAAGGTGAGTTCCTCGGCGATGCGTCCGCCCATCATGATGGCCAGCCGCGAGGTCATCTGCACATAGCTCATCGACAGGCGGTCGCCTTCCGGCAGCTGCATCACCATGCCAAGGGCCCGGCCACGCGGAATGATCGTCGCCTTGTGGACGGGATCCGACTTCGGCACGATCATGGCAACCAGCGCATGACCCGCCTCATGATAGGCGGTGAGTTTCTTCTCGTCCTCGGACATGACCATGGAGCGGCGCTCGGCCCCCATCATCACCTTGTCCTTGGCCTCCTCGAATTCCGATTGCGTCACCATGCGCTTATTGCGCCGCGCTGCAAGAAGGGCTGCCTCGTTGACGAGGTTGGCCAGATCGGCACCCGAGAAGCCGGGGGTCCCGCGGGCAATCACCTTGGCCTCGACATCGGGAGCCAGCGGCACATTGCGCATGTGGACTTTCAGGATTTTCTCACGGCCCCCGACATCCGGATTGGGTACCATGATCTGGCGGTCGAAACGGCCCGGACGCAACAGCGCCGGATCGAGCACGTCGGGCCGGTTGGTGGCGGCCACCAGGATCACGCCCTCATTGGCCTCGAAGCCGTCCATCTCGACCAGCAACTGGTTCAGAGTCTGCTCGCGCTCGTCGTTGCCACCGCCAAGCCCGGCACCACGATGGCGGCCAACCGCGTCGATTTCGTCGATGAAGATGATGCAAGGCGCATTCTTCTTGGCCTGCTCGAACATGTCGCGCACGCGGGCCGCGCCGACGCCGACGAACATCTCGACGAAATCAGAGCCTGAAATGCTGAAGAACGGCACCTTCGCTTCGCCCGCAATGCCTTTGGCGAGCAGCGTCTTGCCGGTACCCGGAGGGCCGACGAGCAGCAAGCCGCGCGGGATCCGACCGCCGAGCTTTTGAAACTTCTGCGGATCTTTCAGGAAATCGACGACTTCCTTGACCTCTTCCTTGGCCTCCTCGACACCCGCCACATCGGCGAAGGTCGTGGTGTTGTTGGCTTCGTCGAGCATGCGGGCCTTGCTCTTGCCGAAGCTGAATGCGCCGCCCTTGCCGCCGCCCTGCATCTGGCGCATGAAGTAGATCCAGACGCCGATCAGCAACAGGATCGGGCCCCACGAAGCCAGGATGCTGAGCAGGAACGAAGGTTCTTCGCGCTGCTTGACGTCGAACTTGACGTTGTTGTTGATCAGGTCGCCGACGAGGCCGCGGTCGAGCGAGGTGGCGGTGGTGCGCACGTCCTTGTCGTCGGTGGTCTTGGCGCGAATCTCGGTGCTGCCACCGCCCACGTCCTGCAACACGACACTCTTGACACGCTTCGCGCGGACTTCTTCGAGGAACTCGGAGTAGCCCATCATCCCGGATTGCGAGGCCGTCCGATCGAACTGCTTGAAGACGGTGAAAAGCACGAGTGCGATCACGAGCCAGACAGCAACTTTAGAGAACCATTGATTGTTCACCGCGACTCCAATTCGGGTCTGGACCAAAGAGGCAGGGCGCCACGTGCCGCCCTCCCAAGCCATCTGCGGGCGATTTTAGTCCAGTCAAGCCCCGCGCCGGCCACTGAATCTCCACGGCCGGCGGGCGTGTATCGAGCTGTTTGACGCAAGCAGCCGGAACTCACGAACCGATATCGGCCGCCGCACTACGCTCTTGAGCCGCCGGTTTCAAGCCG
>JBKJQD010000050.1:0-5126 GCA_046594125.1 Aestuariivirga sp. | reverse complement strand
CGATTGGGGTCGCGCACTTCTTCCTGGTAGCACACCATGTCCTTGTAGAGCGCCATCTGCTCCACTTCCTGGAATCCGCCCTGGCCAATGGTGCGGTTGGCGGCCTGCGGGGTGACCAGCAGCAGCGGCGTGTGGTTCCAGTAGGCGGTCTTCACCGGCGTCACGAAATTGGTGATGCCCGGCCCGTTCTGGGCGATCATCATCGACATCTTGCCGGAAGCGCGCGTGTAGCCGTCAGCCATCATGCCGCCCGAACCCTCGTGCGCGCAGTCCCAGAAGGTGATGCCGGCCTTGGGGAACAGGTCCGAAATTGGCATGAAGGCCGAGCCGATGATGCCAAAGGCATGTTCGATGCCATGCATCTGCAGGACTTTGACGAATGCTTCTTCGGTGGTCATCTTCATGGAAGTTTTCCTTCAATCGGGCGGTGGTTGAGGATGAACTACGCTAGCATCTGGCACCATCACAGCGCCAGTTCCGCCTGACAAATCCCGCCAGTGTGTGGTAGTGTCTGCGCAATGACCACAGCCCTCGTCATCATCGACGTTCAGAATGCCGTGCTGCACTGGCAATTGCCACCCGAACGCCAGCGGCTGGTTGATGCTGCGCAAACCGCAATGGTGATGCGGTTGCAAGGTGCGCTGAAGCAGGCCCGGGCGGCGGGCGCGCCGGTGGTCTTCGTCCAGCACAATGAGCCTGCCAGTGAATTCATGGCAAAGGGCAGCCCCGGCTGGCAAGTCCGCGCCGAGATTGCGCCATTGACGGGCGAGGCGATTGTCCAGAAGCTGGATTGCGACTCCTTCCATGGCACGAACCTGCTTGAGCACTTGCAGGCTGCCGGTGTGACGCGTCTGGTGATCTGCGGTAACGCCACGCAATTCTGCATCGACACCACCTGCCGCCGCGCCGTCGGCCTGGGCTATGACGTTGTGTTGCTGTCAGACGGCCACATGGGCGGCGATTTCGGCGGCCTGAGTTTCGAGCAGATCGTCGCCCACCACAACGCCGTACTCAACGGATTTTCGGCGGGAACGCACCGCATTGAGTTGTGTCCCGCCGCTGAAGTCACGTTCGACAGCGCCAGTCCTTCTTGTTGAAGTTGAATCATCCCACTGCCCGCTTCACTGTTTGTCATAAGTAGCTGGACCCCAGCCTGCGCTGGGGTGACGGATGATGGGTGGCGGGTCACCTCAATTCTCTCCATCACCGGCCTCGAGCCGGTGACCCAGTCTGGGTAGCCGGGTCAAGCCCGGCCATGGAGAGAGTGGGAAACGCCGTAGCGCTTGAATGCCTCATTTCAACTCGAGCTCGATAAACGCATACTCCGTCTCATTGGCGTTGATCACATCATGCTCGACGCCCTCGTTGCGGAAATAGGGCACGCCCTTTTTCATTTCCGCGAAACTGGTGCCGCTGGCGGTTTCAAGCTTCACCTTGCCGTCCATCAGCGGAACTACGACATAGTCGTGGCCGTGGCGGTGCCAGCCGGTATTGGCGCCGGGCGCGAAACGGTATTCGGTGACGATCACCCGGTCGTTGTCGATGAAGACGGTGGCCTTGGCGGTGCCGGTCATGGGGGGAGCTCCTGTTGAGGCCTTGATGGTGAAGGGAACTGGCAATTTCGGCAAGTATGTTATATTATAACAACCATGACCTTCCCGGACCTCCATCACAACCATGCCAAATGCACCGCCGATCTACTGTCGCGGGCCGAGCGCACTTGCGGGCGGCGCGGCTCAAAGCTGACCGGCCAGCGCCGCGATATCCTGAACTGCGTGGCTGAAAGCCATGCGGCGGTGGGCGCCTATGACATCATCGAGCGCATGGCGGCCCATGGGCCGAGGCCTGCGCCGATCACCATCTACCGGGCGCTGGACTTTCTGCTGGCCCATGGCCTTGTCCACAAGATCGAGAGCCGCAACGCCTTCGTGGCCTGTTCGCAGGCCCATGATGACCGGCCCGCTGCTCTGCTGATCTGCGAGGCCTGTGGCACGGTGGCAGAACTCGACATGCCCGTGGCTTTCGCGGCGGTCAGCGCAGCCGCCGCCGCACAGGGCTTCCGCGAAGCCCGCACGGTGATCGAGATGTCGGGCACCTGCGGAAGCTGCGTGGGGGTGGTCTGACATGCTGAAAGCCCAAGGATCATTGCTCAGCGCCCGTGACGCCAGTCTGGTGATTGCCGGCCGCCCCATCCTCGACCGCGTCAACATCGACGTGCGCCCCAATGAGATCGTCACGGTCATCGGCCCCAATGGGGCGGGCAAGTCCACGCTGGTGCGCTGCATGCTGGGATTGCAGCCGCTGACCTCCGGCCAGATCATCCGCCATGCCGGCTTGCGCGTCGGCTATGTGCCCCAGCGCTTTCCGCTGACCTCCAATGTGCCGCTCGACGTGCGCCGCCTGTTGTCGCTGACGCTGAAACCCGGCGAAGACGAAATCGATGAGGCATTAAATGAGACCGGCATCGCCCATTTGAAGAAAGCCAGTGTCGCCAAGCTTTCCGGTGGCGAATTGCAGCGCGCCTTGCTGGCCCGCGCCCTGCTGCGGAAGCCGGAGCTTCTGGTGCTCGACGAGCCAGTGCAGGCGGTGGATTTCATGGGCGAGGCGAAGATGTATGAATTGATTTCCGCTATCCGCAAGCGCCACGGCTGCGGCATCCTGATGGTCAGCCACGATCTGCACATGGTGATGGCCGAGAGCGATCATGTCATCTGCCTCAACGGCCATGTCTGCTGTGAGGGCGGTCCCATCAAGGTGCAGCAGGACCCGGAGTTCACCAAACTCTTCGGCCCGGCGGCGGCCCGCATGATCGCCGCCTACACGCACCATCACGACCATGACCACGAGAGCCATGATCACGAGAGCCATGGGCATCATCATGACCACAAGCATTGATGGCGATGTTTGACATCCTCTCCGAAGCTTTCTTCCAGCGCGCCCTTCTCGCCGGACTCGGCGTTGCCCTTGTCGCCGGGCCGGTGGGTTGCTTCATCGTGTGGCGGCGCATGGCCTATTTCGGCGAGACGCTGGCCCATTCGGGCCTGTTCGGCGTGGGGCTGGGATTGCTGCTGGGGTTCAGCCTGACGCTGGGCGCCGTGGCGACATCGGTCGCCGTGGCGCTGCTGCTGATGCTGCTCAAGAGCCAGCGCCAATTGGCCACCGACACGCTGCTCGGCATCCTGTCGCACACCTCGTTGGCCTTGGGCCTCATCACTGTCGGTCTGGTGACCGGTGCCTCGGGCGACCATATGGATTTGCTATTTGGCGATATTCTCACCGTGACCACCCGCGACGTGTGGACCGTCTGGGGCGGGGCCGCGGCGGTACTGGCCGTGCTGTCCTTCCTGTGGCGCGATCTGATCGCCATGTCGGTGCATGAGGAACTGGCCCAGGCCGAGGGCATCAAAGTGGCCCGCGTCGAACTGGGATTCATCCTGCTGATTGCTTTGATGACGGCGATTTCCATGAAGATCGTCGGCCTGCTGCTGATCACCGCGCTGCTGGTCGTTCCCGCCGCCGCCGCAAGGCGTCTGTCGGCGACACCGGAACGCATGGCGGTCATTGCCGCGGTCATGGCCGGGCTGGCCGTGGTGGGCGGCCTCATGGCGTCGGCCTTCGTCAACCTGACATCGGGACCGGCCATCGTGCTGGCGGCGGGCCTGCTCTTCGTCTTGACCTTGGCGGCGCCGCAGACCAATTAGGCAGGATGACTTACTCAGCAATCAACAATCGGCGGCACTCGGTGGCCGTGAAGATCGGCCCCGTCACGGTGGGCGGCAGCGCCCCGGTCGTGGTGCAATCGATGACCAACACTGACACGGCCGATGTCGAGGGCACCGCCCGCCAGACGGCGGAACTTGCCCGCGCCGGCTCGGAACTGGTGCGCATCACCGTGGACCGCGACGAGGCTGCCAAAGCCGTGCCCCATATCCGCGACAGGCTCGACCGCTTGGGCGTCAACGTGCCGCTGATCGGCGACTTCCACTACAACGGCCACACGCTTTTGAACGACAATCCGGCCTGTGCCGAAGCGCTGGCCAAATACCGCATCAATCCCGGCAACGTCGGCTTCAAGGACAAGAAGGACCGCAATTTTTCGATGATGATCGAAACGGCGCTGAAGTTCGGACGGCCGGTGCGCATCGGCGTCAACTGGGGCTCGCTCGATCAGGCGCTGTTGACCGAGTTGATGGACCGCAACGCCAAGTCGCCAGAGCCTATGGACGTGCGCGAGGTGATGCACGAGGCCATCGTGCAGTCCGGCATTCTGTCGGCGGCGCGCGCCGAGGAACTGGGACTGGGCCGCGACCAGATCATCATCTCTGCCAAGTGTTCCGAGGTACAGGATCTGATTGCCGTCTATCGCGCCCTGGCCGCGCGCTGCGATTACGCGCTGCATCTGGGGTTGACCGAGGCCGGCATGGGATCGAAGGGCATTGTCGCCTCCACCGCGGCGCTTGGTGTTTTGTTGCAGGAAGGGATAGGCGACACCATCCGCATTTCGCTGACGCCCGAACCCGGCGGCGACCGTAGCCGCGAGGTGATCGTCGCCCAGGAAATCCTCCAGACCATGGGATTGCGCGCCTTCGCACCCATGGTCATCGCCTGTCCCGGCTGCGGCCGCACCACGTCCACCGTGTTCCAGGAACTGGCCCAGGACATTCAGTTCTACGTCCGCGACCGCCTGCCCGCCTGGCGCAGGGATTATCCCGGCTTCGAAAATCTGCAACTCGCCGTCATGGGCTGCATCGTCAACGGCCCCGGCGAATCGAAACACGCCGACGTAGGCATCTCCCTGCCAGGCACCGGGGAGTTGCCAGCAGCACCCATTTATATCGACGGCAAGAAAGTGAACACGCTGCGGGGGGATAACATCTCCGGACAGTTCAAGGAGATTGTCGAGGGTTATGTAAAGCAGCGCTGGGGCTAAACCCCTTCTCCCGCCCGCGGGAGAAGGACGCGCGGAACGCGCCGGTTGAGGGGCAGGCCACGGGCGAAACCCCTCATCTGTCATGCTGTGCATGACGTCCTCTCCCGCTGGCGGGAGAGGGGAAGAAAGAAATCATTTCCGTCTTGCCACCATGAAGCGTGCTGCATCGGCGAGTGTTGCGGCGCGGGTGCCGTAA
>JBKJQD010000015.1:0-5426 GCA_046594125.1 Aestuariivirga sp. | reverse complement strand
CCGGCAGGCCCCGCGTGAACACCCGGTCCGGGGCACGCGGGCTTCCGGCATCATTGACCGAGGCCGGGCTTCCCGACAGGATGATGCCCTTGAGGCCCGGCCAGTCCAGCGCCTTTTCGGCCGCCTGAAACGGCACGATTTCCGAATAAACCCCCGCCTCGCGGATACGCCGGGCGATGAGCTGGGTGACCTGTGAGCCGAAGTCGATGATCAGGATGCGGTCTTGCATGGCGGGGCTTTAAGGGAGGACCGGGGAGTCTGCAAGATGGGGGTATCACCCCGCCGCGATATCCCACAGCAGCTTCATGTTCAGGGCGATGATGATTGCCGCGGTGATGCCCGCCAGCAGCGTCAGCCAGCGGGGCGAGACCAGAGCGCCCATCTTGGCTTTGTTCATGGTGAACATCACCAAGGGCACGATGGCGAAGGGCAGCTGGAAGGCGAGGATCACCTGGCTGAGGATCAGCAGCGTGCCGGTCCCCTCGGCGCCATAATAGATCGTGACGCCCGCCGCCGGGATGATCGCCACCATGCGGGTGACCAGCCGCCGGAGCCAGGCCGGAAGCCGGATGTCGAGGAAGCCCTCCATGACGATCTGCCCCGCCATGGTGGCCGTCACCGTCGAGTTGAGGCCGCAGCACAGCAGGGCAATGGCAAACAGCTTGGGCGCCAGCAGCGATCCCACCAGCGGCGCCAGCATGCGGTGCGCATCGCCGATCTCGGTCACGGTGGTGGCGCCGCTCTTGTTGAAGGTCGCCGCCGCGAGGATGAGGATTGAGGCGTTGACGAGGAGCGCGAACATCAGGGCGACGGTCGAATCCCAGGTGGCGAAGCGCAGCGCCTCGCGCTTTTCCGGCAGGCTCGGGCCATAGTCGCGGGTCTGCACGATGCCGGAATGGAGATAGAGATTATGCGGCATCACGGTGGCCCCGATGATGCCCAGCGCCAGATAGAGCATGGCCGGATTTTTGACGATCTCCACGGTCGGCGCGAAGCCGAGGATCACGCCTCGCCAATCGGGATCGGCGAGCGCTATCTGAAAGAAGAAGCAGACGAAGATCACCCCGAGCAAGGTGATGATGAAGGCCTCGATCCAGCGGAAGCCCAGGCGCTGCAGCAGCAGCACGATGAATACAACGAGGGCGGTGATGATGACACCCAACTCCAGCGGTATGCCGAACAGCAGATTGAGGCCGATGGCGGTGCCCACCACTTCGGCAATATCGGTGGCGATGATGGCGATTTCGGCAAACAGCCACAGCACCCATGCGACAGTGCGCGGGAAGGCGTCGCGGCAGGCCTGGGCCAGATCGCGGCCCGAGCCGATGGCGAGTCTCGCGCACAGCGATTGCAGGATGATTGCCATGACATTGGACAGCAGCGCCACGAACAGCAGCGCATAGCCGAACTGGGCGCCACCGGCAATCGAGGTGGCCCAGTTGCCCGGGTCCATGTAACCCACCGCCACCAGATAGCCCGGACCAACAAAGGCCAGCGCGCGGCGCCACAGGGAACCGGAGCGCGACACACGGATGGTGCGGAATACGTCGGCCAGCGGCGGCTCACTGCTCTTGCGCCGCCAGCCGGATTGGCGCGGCGCCGCATCGCCCCGCAGCACAGTGCTGTCAGCCATGCCGTCGGCGGATTCAGACAAGCAGTGCTGTCCCGTACATGATAGCCAGCCCGGCGCTGACGCCCGCCGCGACCGGTGGCGAAAGCCAATGTTGCGGCCCCGAGCGGCGCAGCAGGAGCGCTCCGACCTCGATGATCACCTGCAGGATGGCGCCGGCGGCAACGCCGAAGCAGACGGCATTCCACAGCGGGCTGATGGCTTGCGTGCCGAGAATCGTGCCGGCGATGGCGGGCAGGCCAGCCAGTGCTGCGAGCCCGGCGAATTGCGCAAGGCCCGGCTTTTCCTCGGCGAGTGGCACCGCGATGCCGATCCCTTCGGTAACATTGTGGATGGTGAAGCCGATGACCAGAAAGGTTGCCAGCGCCGCCGACCCG
This sequence comes from Aestuariivirga sp., assembly GCA_046594125.1. Taxonomy (GTDB): domain Bacteria; phylum Pseudomonadota; class Alphaproteobacteria; order Rhizobiales; family Aestuariivirgaceae; genus Aestuariivirga. Next base: position 3,419 of record JBKJQD010000015.1, on the reverse strand, counting down.
GTGGCCAGCGCGGCACCAACCGCCAGCCCCTCACCAAAATTGTGCAGACCGATGCCGAGGGCGATGAAGACGGCCAGTCGCAAGCCCTCGGGCGAAGCACCCTTGGCCCGCCCCGCCGCCAGCAGCGCCATTGCGGTGACCGCCAGCAGCCCCCAGAACAGCGCCGTGCCGCGCAGGCGCCCGATGGTTTCGGCGGCCGCCTCGAGTCCCTCGCCGATGGTATCGATCAACAGGAAGGCAAGCAGGCCGATGGTCAGCGCCAGCAGAAAATTCATGGTGGACCGCGGCAGCGAGCGCATGGCCGGCCAGGCCAGAAGCCCGGTCGCCACCGGCACCGCGCCAAGCAGCAGCCCGACCGCAGCCAGCAACCCCAAAGACGCGCCCGTCAGAACGGGCGTTGCGGTCGCAACCGCGATCGAATGATCGATGACCGCACCGGTCGAGGTCAGCAGGGCGATGTGGTGCGCCTCGCCGTCGATCCATGGGTAAGGGATATCGATGCGCGTCAGGTTGAGGCGTGCTCCGGACAGCGCCGGCGTGGCGCTGAACAGGCGGTAAGCGGTGTCGACCTGGACCTGGGCGATGGCCACCGGTTCGGAACCATCGGTACGCACGTCGAGCGAGATGAGACCGGGTGACAGCCGCACTCCTTCGATGGCCGCCTCCTCGACGGGAGGAGCCCCCTGGGACAGCCCGTCAAGCGGCCGCCAGATGAGCAGCAGCGCCACGATCAGCACCAGCACGGCGGCTGGAAGCGCAAGCCAGATGCGTCCGGCGCCCATCACACCACCTCGAAGTGGCTCATCCAGCCGAGTTCGGCGAACTCCGACTGATGGGCGTGGAACATGTAGATGCCGGGTTCATGCTCGGCAAAGGACATTTCGATGATACCGCGCTGCGCCTGGCACAGCATCACCGTGTCGATGGTGCGGTGGGTCGGCGTCAGCGTCGTGCCATGGTCGTAGAAATCGAAGAAATTAGCATGCACATGCAGCGAGTTGATCGGGTCGAACTCGGTCATGTTGACAAGATAGATGCGGATTGGCCGCGCCCGCTCGATGCGGATCGGCTTGTCGAAATAGGCGAACGGAATGGAATTGACGGCGTAGAACTCATTCTCGTCGTCGAAATTGGTGTCGAAGGCATTCATCATCATCACCAGTTCCTGCCAATTGGCATTCTCCGGTGACCTGAACAGCCGCGATGCCGCCCTTTCGCGGGCTTCCGGGTGTCGGGTGGGATCGGGGTCGACAATGAACATGCCATAGAGCCCCTTGTGGATATGCCGTTTGAGGGGAATGGCATGACAGTGGTAGTGGTGGCAGCCGAAGGGCTTGGCATCGAACTCATAGACGAACTCGGCGCCCGGTTCCGCCAGCCCGGCCCCCGGCACGCCATCCATGCGCGCCGAGTGGATACCGTGAAAGTGCATGGAATGCGGATGCGTGCTGGCATTGATGAACCTGATGCGCAGGCGCTCACCCTCGGTGCAGCGCAACGTCGGGCCAGGGATGCGGCCATTGTAGGACCAGCCTGCGAACTTGATGCCGGGGGCCACTTCGAACTCGTGATCGGCGGCGGTGATGGTCCATTCGCGCACCGCGCGGCCGTTGTCACCGATCGAGAGCGTGCCCGCATCGAAGTCGCGCAGGATACTGTGGGGATCAAATCCGTTGGCCGCATGGTTGACCTCGCCCACCAACCGGTTGCCATACTGGTCGCGGCTGCCATGCGAAGAATGCCCGGCAGTGTCCTGGGCCGAAGCAGCGGCCCCCGCCAGCGGCAGCAGCGCACCCGCCGCCGCGGCCCGGCGCAGGAAAGTGCGGCGGCCGGATGCCTCGGGGACAGATGCCGGTTTCAGGTGCTTCGTCTCGAATTCCATAGATATAAGTTTAGCATTGGCTAAATCTATTGCAATAGGGTAATTTCGCAACTGCAAAACGGAGAGTGATTTGCCGCAGAAGACCAGGAAATCCGGCACAGCCAAAATCCGCTCCGCCGCGTTCCGGCGCATCCGCGCCGATCACCAGTCGGAACTGGCCGAGGATTACGTGGAACTGATCGCCGACCTGATCGACGAGCGCGGTGAGGCGCGAGGCACCGACGTCGCCACCAGGCTGGGGGTTGCCAACGCCACGGTGGTCAAGACCCTGAAGCGTCTGCAGGAGGCGGGGCTTGTCACCCAGGAGCCTTACCGCTCGGTCTTCCTGACACCCGAAGGCTGGAAAATGGCCGATGACGGCCGCCGCAAGCACAAGATTGTCGAGGGCTTCCTGCTGGCCATCGGGGTGAGCGAAGAGACCGCCAAGCTCGACAGCGAAGGTATCGAGCACCATGTCAGTGGCGAGACGTTACGGGCAATGGCGAGGTATTTGGCGCGGAGCGGGAAGTAAGAGCCCCTCACCCCTCGCGCTGTATCACCGCCACGAAAAACCCGTCGGTGCCATGCTGCGCCGGGGTCAGCAGCAAGGTCTCGGTTGAACCATCCGCCGAGAGCGGCGGCTCACCGCCGATGGCCGAGCGCCATTGCTCCGTATACGGAATGATCTTGCAGTCGGGGTGCCGCGACAGGAAGGCCGCCACCTGTTCGCGGTTTTCCTCGGGCAGCACCGAACAGGTGATGTAGACCAGCCGCCCGCCCATGCGTACCAGATTGAGACCCTTTTCAAGGACTTGGCGCTGATCCTTCAGTCTCTGCTCAAGCTGCTTTTGGGTGAGCCGCCACTTGGCGTCGGGCTTCCTGCGCCAGGCACCCGAGCCCGAACACGGCGCGTCGATCAGCACGCAGTCGAAGGGTGCGGCGTCCTCAAGCTTGGCCCCGTCCTCCGCCGAAATCACCGTGACGGTGGTGGCGCCTGCCCGCGCCAGCCGCTCGAAAATAGGGCGCAAGCGATGGCGGTCGGTATCATGAGCGATCAACCGCCCCTGGTTCTGCATCAGTGCTGCCAGCGCCAGCGTCTTGCCGCCAGCCCCTGCGCAGATATCGGCAACGCTTTCCCCCGGCTTGGCGCCCGACAGCAGGGCCGCGACCTGCGAGGCGGCGTCCTGTATCTCATACCAGCCACGGCCATGGGCTGGCTCGGCCTCGACATTGGCGTTGCGCGTGTCATGGCCGGGTGCCGCAATGCGCACCGCGTATGGCGACAGCGGGCCTTCTTCAGCACCGAAGCGCTTGAGCGTGTCAATGACATCGGCACGATTGGCCATCAGCGTGTTGACGCGCAGATCAATCGGCGCGCGTTCGGCCAGCGCCGCGCCTTCCGCCGCCGCCTGATCGCCGAAGGCCTTCTCGAAGGATGGCAACAGCCAGTCAGGCAGATTGCCTTTCACATAGGCTGGAAGATCGTCGCGGGTTCCGCGGCCCAGGGCGGCACTTTCCTTGTCCGTCAGTGCTCCCGGCCCATGGACCTCCGCCGCCA
>JBKJQD010000388.1:0-9137 GCA_046594125.1 Aestuariivirga sp. | reverse complement strand
GACGCCGGTTCGAGCAGGATCAATCCCGTTTGCCGGCATCGGTCTTGTAGGCGGGCGAGGCCAGATCGGCGTTTGCCGGTCATCGGCCTTGGCGGTCTCCCCCAAATCCTCCACATGGCCCGCGGCTTCCTTTGAGAGATCCGACAACCATACAATGCTGGCCCACAGGAATATGAACAGCACGTAGGTCGCGTTCCACAAATGGACAGAAAAGACCGCAACGGAAACACCGCCAAGAGAAATCAGCGCACCTTTCCGTATGTCATTCAGCGAATCCGTCCGCAAATCGGCCGCCATCACGTTCTTGGCGATCAGGACCAACGTCAGCGCAAGCAAGCCAAGGCCCGGAAGCCCGAAACTCACGGCAATGACCATCCAGAAATTGTCCATGCTCGGACTCATCCACCATGCACGGTACCAGTCACCATCCGGGCCAATGCCGAGAATGGGAGTCATGGACACCTGAATCTTGCCGTATTCCCAAATCAATACGCGATTGTAGGAAGCGTCCACGTCAAATGTAAAGCGGGTAACGAAAACCTCATAGGGCGTGCGATTCGACAAAGCGTCGACCAAAAAATAACCCGCAATGATACACAGCGCAAAAATTTTCCATCTGCCGGATATCCGGCGTGTCACCATATCCCATCCCATCATGATGATCTGGGAGAGGATGGCGACCAGCGCGCCTGACGACACCGAGAAAAATGTTGCGAGGAAGACCAGCGTTCCTCGCCATATGGATTTTGCGGTCGTGCGGGTTCGCGCCAAGCAATAATAGGCCGGCGCGAATGCCATGGCGCAGAAAACGCCGTAGAGGATTGGATGCTCGAAAACGACCTGCGCGCGCCGCAATCCCAGGCGGTATTCCTTGTCCTGCACGGCGGTAACATCAAAAAACTTGCCCAAGGCATCCAGCAGGAAAGACTTGTGCAAGATCGCTTCGAGTGCGGCCAACGGCAGCATGAGGAAGATTATTGTGCAGAAGGCTTTCGAAAATACGTAGAAAGTCTCCTGGTCACGGATGAACGTCCGCGCCAGAAAATAGCTGCCGATCGTCTCGATGGCGAACATGCCGGAGGACTCGAGGCCCCCGGACATGCCCTTGGCTGCCAGCGTGGCGATTATGGCCCAGATGACAAACAGGACGAAGAAGGCATCAAACGAGCGCAGCTTTCCGGCTTTGCCGGTGAGCATCGAAGTAAAGACCGGCACAAGCGCCAAGATCAGCACGATGCGGTATGCCGACAACCTGAACGTGCCGACATTTATGACAATGGGCACGATCAGGGACAGCATAAAGGCCCAAATCCAGAATGACGCTTGCCGGGGGCTGCGGAGGCCATTGTCTTGCGCGCGCCGTGATGTCATGAGATCACCGCGACCCATGTCCGGAAAGGATCAGGCGGCGCAACATACCAGCAAAGCTCCTCAGATTTTGGCCGAACGAAGCCGTCCGGGCTGCCTGCCGCAGTCTGAGCCCGCGAAATCGCGGCATCCTCGCGCCGAGGATTTTCATGGCCGCGATACGCGAGAAAACCAGGCGCTTGCGGCGCGCCTGCGAAGGCTGGATCATCGCGATCCGTTCAACCGGAAACGGCTTGGTTGCGAGCCATCCACCATCTTCCGCAAGCCGCAAAAGATCGGCGCCGCCAGGCGTCCGGGCAAGAATGAGGCTGCGTCCTTCGCTCTCGGAAAAAATCGGATATCCCTTTTCATCGCAGTCCCAGGCGTCCGCGCATGAAATATCGGCGAATTCGCCCGTCCCATCGGGGCATATCTTGCACCGGAACTGGACATGGTGGCTCAGGATATCGCCCCAGGCCTTGGCGTAGCTCATTTTGCGGATTTCGCCATCCGCCGTCACGGCGGTGGCATGGCCCGGCCAGCCGTCACCACGGTAACGGAACGATGTAACGCTGGATTCGCTCAGACCCATGTCCTCCATGATTCGGGATGCACCAAACACACTTGGAATTCCGGCGCAAAAGAACGAGAGCAGATACTTGATGTGCGTCCTCGCTTCGAGAGAGGTCTCCATCACTTGGCGTACAGCCGCAATGTCGCAGGGCTTGCCAACAACAGCGAACTGACCGCCACGCCCGATTTCCTGTAGAAGCTGCTGCAGGGGAGCAGAGGGGGCATACCGCGATCCGGCTGATCGCCAGATGTCGTCTGCGGTACGGGAAATTTGGTTCTGATTCCTTGCCGGGGCTTCCGCCGATGCTCCGATCTGGAGCACGCGATCCACCCGGCCCGAGGCAAGCAGGAATTGCAGCAAGGCCGACAAGGCCCCGCCGGACGAGGCATGGTGGCGGAGCTTTTCGTCGGTGGCGTGGCCGGACCGCGACACGGCGATTGGTCCCCACAGGACATGCTCCGCGACCCCGGTTGAGCGGAAAGCAAGACTGGCGCCCGGACAGAGTGCGGCGATCGATTGGCCGTCCGGTTCCGGCAAGGTGCCATCCACAACGGGCCGCAGATAGCCGTCAGCCGAATAGTCCATCCGGATGGAAGCAGGCGCAATCGAGGCGCACAGCCCGCAGCCCACGCAACTTCCAGACGATAGTATTCGTTCGACAATATCGCGCGAACTCATGGTCACCGAACCCGGGATGAGGCCTTATTCAATTCACCGCCTATGCAGACCGCAGACCACATTCACCAGCCAGAAGAGCAGCAATTATCAGTGGTTAAAACGCAATAATGTCAGAAAAACTATCGCACAAAAAGAAAAGGCCCCATTGCTGAGGCCTTCTGCAATCAATTCAGCGACAATCTCGATCAGGCAGCTATCTTTCTGGCGCGGCGGCGGGCGAGCCAACCAATTCCGCCAAGCCCAGTCAGCAGCAGCGGCAGGGCCGCCGGAATTGGAACCGCCGAGGGGCCAAATTGCGTAATGTGGCTCAGCCCGGAACCCGTTCCGCCGATAGACGCCAGTGTGATGGTGATCGCCTGGCCCGCGAGATTCTTGAAGTACGCGGTGTCCTGCCCTAACTTGAGCAGGAAATACGTCGTTGTGATCACGAAAGTATCAAGGCAGTTGCCTTCGCATATCTTCGTCGCTCCCGCCACGTCGGGATCGATCATGGCATTGAGGAAGGCGAGTTCGGTCGCTTCGCTGGAATTGGCCAGATTGATTTCGTCCGCCCGGACATTGGACAGAACCCCCGTGAAGGGCGCCAAAAAGCCCTGGATAATGATGCTGTTGGTGGCGGGCGTCGTCGTCACCGTCGCATCAAGCAGCAATGTGTTCACATCGTCGAAGACCGACACGGTGTTTGCCTGGGCGGAATGGATCAGTCCAAGCCCCGCGATGACGGCCAATGAGAGGCCCGCAGACCTTAGTTTCTTCATGATTTACACCTTCCCTGGATCACTGATGACGAAAAGTAGTCTTCCTTGCCCCATCTCCATGTTTCTTAGCACCAGAACAATTGCTTAACAATATGTAAACTGCATGTCACGTACCGGGACAGGTTGGTTTTGGCATAACTCCAGCGCCAAAAACGGCATCAAGAAAACCTTCTAAGACTTTGAATACATGTTATTTATTTAATGGTACGCCGTAGCGTCAATTAAACCAATTCACGCTATTCACAACAAATTAAGAGTTACCCAGGGGCAATCGATCAATAACCGCGAGGACCAGCAGAGCCGCGGCCGCACCCGACAATGCCGAGGCAAAACCAGCAAAATCGGCCGTCCGCCCCGGTATATGAATTTGGGCAACTTCTAGAATTGCAGCTGTCAGACCCAGGAACAACATGGCCGCCAGGCGGCCTTTGAGCGCCAGGCCCATGCCAGCGCAGATCGCCACGAGCAGGTAAGCAAGGAAATGCTCGTAGATTCCGGGAGCACCCGTGTGCGGCCGCTCGGTGCCGGGCAGCAACGACAGGATGACGATGGACAGCCATCCGGCGGCGGCAAAGGCTTTCCAGACCGCCCGCCCCCCCAGCACATTTGTATGGTTTGTTTTCATTCTCATCGTGGCATATGTCTTGCTGGAGGGAGCACCTGGCGGTGACCGGCACCACGGGAAAATGTGGAGCGAATATCCGCTGGATCGGGTAGTTTTAGCCCGTGGCCTTGCGAAAGCACAACCGGAATGTTCACCATGCATGGTAAAGACCCTCCATGACTCCCTCATCTTCCGCGCTCCACCGGCTCATTCAGGACTGCACCGCTCAAGTCGGGATCATCGGGCTTGGCTACGTCGGGTTGCCGCTTGCCGTCACCACGGCCGCCAAGGGTTACCGGGTCATCGGCTTCGACGTCGATCCGGCCAAAATGGCCATGCTCGACCGTGGTGAGAACTATATCGAGGCTGTCTCTGCCGGCGTCCTCGCCAGTGTCAGCGCCAACGGGCGATTTCAGTGGACGACGGATTTTCACAAACTGGCAGAGTGTCAGGTCATCATCATCTGCGTTCCGACGCCACTGACCCGGCAGCGTGAGCCCGATTTGAGTTTCGTGCGGAAAACCGCGGAATCGATTGCCCTGAATATGCGGCCGGGAACTCTCGTCGTTCTCGAGTCGACGACTTATCCGGGGACAACGGCGGAAGTTCTCACGCCAATTCTCGAGACCAGCGGCCTCAAGCACGGCACGGATTTTTTCACGGCATTTTCGCCCGAGCGCGAAGACCCCGGAAACGCCACCTATCGCACCGCCAACATCCCCAAGGTGGTCGCCGGCGATGGCCCGGAGGCAGGGCAATTGGTTGCCGCATTCTACGAGCGTGTGGTTGACAGGGTCGTCCAGGTTGCCAATACCCGCACCGCTGAAGCCGTTAAAATTACTGAAAATATTTTCCGGGCCGTCAACATTGCCCTCGTCAACGAACTCAAGCAAATCTACGATGCCATGGGCATCGATGTCTGGGACGTCATCGACGCCGCCGCCACCAAGCCTTTTGGCTATATGCCGTTTTATCCCGGCCCCGGATTGGGCGGCCATTGCATTCCGATCGACCCCTTCTATCTGACCTGGAAGGCCCGCGAGTTTGATATCTCGACGCGCTTCATAGAACTGGCCGGCGAAGTCAACATGAAGATGCCGGACTACGTCATCTCGAAATTGCGCAAGGCGATTGACCGGCAATCCGGCAAGGGCCTTAAGGGCAGCCGCATTCTGCTGGTCGGCATGTCGTATAAGAAAAACGTCTCCGACATGCGGGAAAGCCCGTCGGCAAAAATCATGGAAACGCTGTTGAGCGAAGGCGCCAACGTCGACTTCATGGACCCGCATGTGCCGGTTATTCCGCCGATGCGCGAGCATCCTGGGCTCAAGGGGAGGACGGCGCTGCCACCGTCGTCTTTGCCCGGCTATTCTTGCGATGCGGTACTGATTTCCACGGATCACGACGCCATTGATTACGGGGCTTTCCTGAAACTCAATGTACCGGTGATCGATGCCAGGAATGCGATGGCCCGGCGGGGATTGCATTCGGAACTGATCGTCAAGGCGTAAGGCGCAGCATGATGCAGGCCGGGTACATTCTTGCGGGATTGGTTCTGGTGCTCATGGCATGGTTTGCGCTTCCATTCTTGAAGCGCAAGGTAGAGGAGCGGCGGCTGGAGAAACTTTGCCACGCCAGGAAGGCGATCGTACTGACCTATGATGACGGCCCGGGCGAGGAACTGACTGCCAGGCTTCTTGAGCTCCTGAAGACGCGCCACGTCAAGGCGTCGTTCTTTGCGCTTGGAAAAAATGTGCGCTTGAGGCCGGCACTCGCCGCCCGCATCGTTGCCGAGGGTCACGATCTTGGCAGCCACACCCACAATCACAGCAACGCCTGGAAAACGCTGCCGTGGACAGCCGCCATTGACGTGGACAACGGTGTGAAGGCCATCAAACAGGCGGGCGGACGCGGCACCTTCTTTCGCGCGCCGTTCGGCAAATTGACACTCGCAAGCCTGGTGCATGGCGTATCCGCCGGACTTGACTATGCCTGGTGGACCATCGACACGCGGGATTCCTGGGCACGGCGCGACATTGCCGACGTCGAACGCGAGATCACCGCAAAAGGCGGCGGGGTGCTGCTCATGCATGATTTCGATCATTATGCGAAAGCTCCGGCCCAGCCGTCCCATGCCGAGCACGTCCTGGACCTCACGCGGCGGATCATCGATCTCGCTCAACAGCGGGGCTTCAAGATCATGCCGTTGTCGGTATTATTGAAGTGACTTCTCGCCGGTCAATCTGCGCGTGGACAGGTCGATGACCAAGCCAAACCCGAAACCTAAAAAGATTCTCGCCATTGCTTCGGGCGGCGGCCACTGGATTCAACTTTTGCGCCTGCGCCCGGCGTGGTCCGGCCTGCAAGTGACCTATGTCACCACGACGCCCGATTTCAAAGAAGAACTCCTTCATGACGCGAGAGAACGGGGCGAACCGGTGCCCGATTATGCCGTCCTCAACCTCGCCAATCGCTGGAACAAGCTTCAGATGATCCGGCTGATCCTGAATGTCATCGTTCTGGTGCTGCGGGTCCGGCCTCACTACATCATCACCACGGGCGCCGCACATGGCTACTTCGCGCTGCTGATCGGCAAAGCGTTGGGTTGCCACACCATATGGGTCGACAGCATCGCCAATTCGGACGAGCTGTCGCTGTCCGGTCAGATGGCGAAGCGCCATGCGGATGTCTGGCTGACGCAATGGGAACATCTCGCGCGCCCAGACGGGCCGGATTTCCAAGGAGCCGTTCTGTGATTTTCCTCACCGTCGGCTCGCACGAACCTTTTGACCGGCTGGTGAAGGCGGTCGATTGCTGGTGCGCCGCCAACACTGGAAAGATCGTGACCGCACAGATCACCAGCCGCGGAAACTACCGGCCCCAGCACATGACATTCACCGGCTACATGAGCGAAAGCCAATACCGCGCGGCATGCTGGAAGGCGGATCTCCTCATCGCCCATGCCGGCATGGGTTCAATCATCACCGCCCTCGATTTCGCCAAGCCGATCGTGATCATGCCACGTTTCGGCCGCTTGAAGGAAACCCGCAATGATCACCAGATTGCCACCGCCCAGCAGTTTCGCGGCCGCCACGGTATTTTCGTGGCCGACGACGAAACCCTGATCACATCAGCCATCGACCGCGCCCGGGCGGAAGGCAATAGCGGAGAACGGCTGCCAAAATTCGCCGAACCCCGCTTGATCGCCTTTCTCGCCGCCACATTCAGACGCTGAAACCACGGCGATGCCATCAATGCCATCGCCGCCGCCCGTCACACCAATGCGAAGCTGGCGCTCGATATATCACCGGCCGTCCACGGGGCCTCGGCGACAATCGGATGGGTGGTAATGTAGCTGGCGATTGCGGTGTTCGAATCAGCGCCGGATTTTGCCCATGCCGTCAGCGGATCGCCGGTCGATATCTGGGTGGAATTCAATGCGTCGCTGATATAATGCACATTGTCGATCAGGCCCGTGAAGCTACCGCCAAAGGCGCCCCCAACATAGAGATTGGCGTTGGTGGCTGCCTCCTTGATGCCCGTCAGTCCGCCGATGCTGGCAACCGCGGCGCCATCGACATACAGCGAAGCCGTTCCGGTCTCCGCGGAATAGGTGAGCGCCATGCGATGCCAGTCGGTGTCATTCAGGCCAATGCCGGGAGCAGATAGCCACTTGTCGCCACCGGTGGTGCTGACTACCACCTCAAGACCATCCGTACCAACTGTAACGACGAAGGCGCCGCTGAAATAGACCAGCCTGCCGCCCTGATCCGTCGCGGTGTCCTTCTTGAAGTCCGCCAGAATGGTGAATTCGGAATTGCCCGAGAAATCGGTGCCCGTCTTGTATTCGATGGCGCCGCCATTGAGCCTCACCGCCTGCCCGGTCTGCCCCGCCTCGAACGTCGCGGAACTCGCCAGAACAACATTTTCCACCGGTGAGCCATCGCGGGCATTGCCGTCGAAGTTGAGATCAAGCAGCCTGTCGCTGGCGACAAGAACGCTGTGGTCGATGGTCAAAACCTTTCCGCCAAGGAGCGTAATGGTCGCCGTCGCTTCGTATAGCCCGACTTTCGAATAGACATGGTCGGTGGTTACTCCGGTTCCGGCCGTTCCATCGCCGAAATTCCAAACCACCTTGGCACCTGTCATGTCCACCTTGCCGGCATTGGTGAACAAATGCGAGGCATCGAAGGATTGCACCATGAATCCGCCGGCGCTCTTGTCCTGGGCAGTCACGTAGCCGCCCACTTCACCAGTGGCCAAAAGGCTGGAAAGCAATGCTCCAGCGCCGGCTTGCTGAATGAACGAACCGCCGATGGCCTGATAATCACTCAGCGTCGAATGAGTGCGGTCCAGCGCATCGGCATAGAGGTTGCCGACAAAATTGCCCGCTTCGAGATTGTCACGCTGGGCGATCAGGTTGTTGCTGACAATCCATCCCGCCGAGGGGTGAGCGAGAGTCCCGTCGGTGGCCGGCACGACGTTGTCGGTGATGACGACGTTTGTCGCCGCCGCCGCGATATTGATCTTGGGGATGGAGATGCTTCCGCCGTCGGCCGCCGATACCTGCTGTATCAGGGTGTTGTTGTCGATCACCAGCCCGTTGGTTTCGCCAACGGTGATACCGTGCGCGTGGCCATTGACGATCACGTTGTTGGAAATCGTCACATTCTGATAGTTCAAGGACGTGCCGGTCAGTCCCTGGCCCACAACATCTTGGCTCATGAAAATGGACTGGGTCCAGTTGCCCGCGCCAGCATCAAGGAAATTGTCGGTGATCTTGATGTTTGTCGAGGGCGAAGTTGTGCCTGTCGTCCAGAACTGGATCATGTCCGCATGGCTGGAACTCGCCAGATCGAAAACGAAGTCGTGAATATGATTTGACTTGATCGACACATTGTCGACGTTGACGAAATCCAGGCCATCGGAACTGATCTTGGAAATGTCATTGCCCGATACGACCAGATTGGTGACGTCCACGAAAACGGCGCCCCGGTAGAAATCGGTGAAGGAATTATTTTCCACAACCACATTCGACGAGGATGCGACCCTCAAACCGCTCCCCGTCCCATATCCGTCGTCCAACGGATTCAATCCGGCCGCCGTGTCGCCGTCAAATTTCGACCCGGAAATTGTAATGTTCGTGCAATTCGAAAAGTTGAACGGCGCGATCCAC
>JBKJQD010000381.1:0-25367 GCA_046594125.1 Aestuariivirga sp. | reverse complement strand
TTTGTGGGCCACTATTGAAACGACAGTAAAAACCATTCAGCCTGGAGCGATGTTTGAGCTTCCAATGAAAAGCAACAGAGTGAAGCAGATTAAATTTTAGACACGCAACGCCGCCTCTTGCTACCTTCCACCTTGCCAGCCCTGCGCCCGCAAGTCAGCAATCGTTTTCTCAAGCTGCTTCATCAATACCTGGACCCTGAGCCTATCGTCTCCTGTCGGCCAGCCTGTCTGCCCCGCGATCTCAACAGCGTTGACCAAAAGCTAACTGCCATCAGGACGGTGAACCAGTCTTGATGATGAACCAAGCCCTCAGGCGCTCCTTCTCAACGGCTGCGCTGACCGACTTCTGGGTCCACAACCGCTTCTTCACTTCATCATCGGGATAAACTGCGGGGTCAGCGAGAATGGCGGGATCGACAAACTTGTTGGCCGCGAGATTGGCATTGGCGTAGTGTGTGTAGTTCGTGCATTTTGCGATGACCTCGGGCTCCATCATGTAGTTGATGAACTTGTGGGCGTTGTCGACGCGCTTTGCATTGGTTGGAATGCACCAGGTATCAAACCAGGCCGGGGAACCTGTCTTTGGAACATGGTAGGCAAGGTTGATGTCTATCCCGGCCTCCTTGGCGCGGGCATTGGCGGTGGCATAGTCGCCCGACCAATTGTTGATGACGCAGAGTTCCTTGTTGGGGATGGCGTTCAGGTAATTAGTGTTGTCGAAGGTCTTTATATATTGCCGGATCGGCTTGAAGGCCTCAACCACCTTGTCGTAGTCCTTGACGTTGGTGGTATCGCCATCGAGTCCGAGATAGCGCAGTGTCAGCATGATGACATCATCCTGTGTATCGAGAATCGAAATCCCGCAATCGGCGAGCTTGGCGGCGTTCTCCGGCTTGAACAGGAAATCCAGAGAGTTCAGATTGACGCCCGGAATGCGCTCCTTCACCATGTCGACGTTGAAGGTGAAACCGACCGAGCCCCACATATAGGGAATGGCATAGTCATTGCCGGGATCGGACGTCTTGAGGATGTCCATGATTTTGGTGTCGAGGTTCTTCCAGTTCGGCAGCTTGCTTTTGTCAAATTTGTCATAAACACCCGCCGCGATGAAGCGCGGCAGCGAAAGGCCGGCCATGTCGACAACGTCGTAACCGGTCTTGCCGGCCAGCATTTTGGCCTGCATTTCCTCCGCCGAACTATAGGTGTCATAGGTGACCGCGATGCCGGTCGCCGACTGGAAATCCTCAATTGTGGTCTCACCAATATAGTCGGCCCAGTTGTAGACGTTGAGTACGGCATCCTCGGCGCGGGCGCGGCGCACGAAGGGCATCGACAGGGCGGCGGCCCCGCCCACGGCCGCAAGGACCGATCGTCTGGTGAATGTCATGGTCGTTCTCCCTGATCGCGAGGTCAGGCGCCCCGCTTTTTGTATTGAACGGTAGTTCAAACCGGATTTGCGGCGCTGTCAATTGCCAACCGGTTTCATGCGCCGGTTGACGCTGGCCATATCCTCATCACGAGGTGCCGCATCAAGCCGCGTAACCGGCAGTGCGGCGCGCAGGTGGTCGTGATGGCTGCGCACGCCGAGTTCGAGGTCGGACAGGTGAAAGTTGTCGAAGGCTTTCGACTTCATCGACTCGTTGGACCAGATCGTCAACTGCACATCCTCGCGGCCCGTCTCGCGGTCAATGCGAGTGGCGAGGTAGCGGGCCAGCCTTTGCTGGCGGCTCTCGTCACGGCGGCGGTAAATCGCCCCGCGCTGCAGGGTGGAGGAGACGCCCACCGGGAACTCCTGATAGAACTGCACAAGCTCGGGGGTCACGGCGATGACACAGTTGGGGAACAGGCCGTAGTAGCCCCAGCGGCGGCGCAGGTCCTGCGGCAGCCAGGCCTGTTCCGGGGCGATCTTGACGTACTGCCTGACACTCCAGCGCCGCCCGGCGTGGGCATTGTAGGTGGCGGTCGAGCGGCTTACCCCGCCCTCGAAAGCTTCGTCCACATAGGTGGCGCCATAGAGATCCTGGAGAACCGGGTGGGCCATGGCCACATGGTAGCCTTCGTTGTCGACGTCGCGGACCGACTTCCAGTTCACCGGCGTGGTGAATTCGTAAAAACCCTTGGTGGGAACAACTTCCGCCATGCGGTAGTGGGAGATTTCCGGCGCAAGGCCGGCCATGAGTTCGGCAACCGGCGGCTGCAGGCCAGGCTGGAAGCGCACGAAGATGAAGCCCTCCCAGACTTCGAATTCGATGGGCTTCAAGCCGAAGCCGGTCTTGTCGAGGGGACTGAAAGTCTCGGGCCGGGCGGCGCCGCGCAGCGTGCCGTCGAGATTGTAGACCCAGCCGTGGAAGGGACAAACGAGCGCATTCTTGCAATGGCCGCGCTTGGCGCCGACGACGCGCGAGCCGCGATGGCGGCAGAGATTGTGGAAGGCCCGCACCTCGCCGTCAGCACCGCGCAGGATCAGGGCGCGTTCGCTGGCGAGATCGAAGGTGAAATAATCGCCGGCATTGGGGATGTCGCTGATATGGCCCGCCAGCTGCCAGTGGGTGAGGAAGACTTCATTGATCTCAAGCTTGAGCAGGGCTTCGCTGTGATAGGTCCAGGCCGGAAGGCCGCGGCGGTCCCAGTCATTCGCCTGACTGGTCAATGGGGAAGCTGTTCGGTGATCCATAGCGGCGCCTTTGGTCAAAATCACGTTTCATTCTGGCTTTTTATTGACTGAACTATCAATCAAAATCAATCCTGAAATTCCACTGGAAATTTCCCTCCCTCTTGTTGGCTATGGCACGCACATAAGTGAATCGAACTTAAATTATTGATTTTAATAATAAAAACTCGTCATCCCGACGAAAGCCGGGACCCATGGAGTGGACGGAATCAATCCGCACCGTCAGTGACTGACGCCCGATGGGTCCCGGCTTTCGCCGGGATGACAAAATGAAGTATGAAATGGCAAGATGTGTGAATCCCGTAGCCTTGTGATGAAAGGGTTGATTCCATTTCATCCTGGGCCGATCACAATTCAGGTGGGGGCCAACGGGAGCAGTAGCCGTGGGTGATCAGGCCGGAACTGAGGACTGGAGCGGCTGGATTGGCCGCCGGACGGTGCGCGAGGATATTGCCACCCCACGCCTTGCCGCGGAATTCCGGGCGACTCTTGAGCCCTGGCTGTTCCGGGCCGATGACCCGCTGTGCTGTCCGCCGGGGTTGCACTGGGCGCTGGCTCCCGCCACACCCGGCATGGCCGCACTCGATGGCGACGGCAGCGAGGCCAAGGGGATTTTCCTGCCGCCCCTGGCCCTGCCACGGCGCATGTGGGCGGGCGGCATGATCGAGACATTGGCGCCCATCGTACCGGGAGCGGCGGTGCGGCGGGTGTCAACGCTCGCCGGCATCAAGCAACGCGGCGGCAAGAGCGGTGACTTGTGTTTCGTCTCGATCCGGCACGAGATTGAAAGCGCTGGACGGCTGGCGCTGCGCGAACGCCAGGATCTGGTGTTCCGCGCCGCGCAGTCTTTGACGGCTGCCGCGCCACCGGCGCAGGCGCCGTTGCACGGATTGCAGTGGCGTGTCGATCCCTCGCCTGCCCTGCTGTTCCGCTTTTCGGCGCTGACTTTCAATGGCCATCGCATTCACTATGACGAGCCCTATGCGCGCGCTGAAGGTTATGACGGGCTGGTGGTGCATGGTCCCTTGCAGGCAGCGTTGATGCTCAATCAGGCGGCTACGGTGCTGGGTCGCGTACCTGAGTGTTTCGAGTACCGCTGTCTGACGCCGTTATTATCGGGTGCGCCCTTCATTGCGAGTTCCGCCAGCGATGGACCTCAAATCGTCAGCCGCATCACCGCGCACGACGGCGTTACAACGGCGGAAGGCCGAGTTCGCGCTCCAGAAACATGATGAGCATGACGGTCTTGGCGTCGATGATGGCGCCATCGGCCAGAAGTTTGCGCACCTCGGCGAAGGGCAGTTCGAGAACCTCGATGTCCTCGCCCTCATGTTCATGGCCGCCGCCCTTACCGAAACGGCTGGCTTCGGAATAATCGGCGAGGAACATGGTGATGCGCTCGGTCACCGCACCGGGCGTCATGAAGGTGCAGGCCTTGCGGCGCAGGTTGCTGAGTTTGACGCCCAGTTCCTCTTCCGCCTCGCGACTGGCGCAAACCGCCGGATCGTCGCCGTCGAGAAGACCGGCGCAGGTTTCGATCAGTTGACCATCGCCGCCATTGAGATAAGCAGGCAAGCGGAACTGGCGCACCAGCAGAACAGTTTCGCGCGCGCGGTCATAGGGCAGCACCGTGGCGCCGTTGCCGTGATCATGAACCTCGCGCACCAGACGGTCGATGCGGCCATCGCGGCGGCGGTAGTCGATGACATAGCGGTTGAGTTTCGCCCAGCGCCGCGACAGGGTTTGCACTTCGACGACCTTGACGCGGTCATTCATGCCGGGCGCTCCGCCTTGACCCGCGCGATGATGGCTTTGGCGAGCGGCGCCGTGGTCAGGTCTTCGACGGGGACGGCCAGGCGGCGGCGCCAGTTGGGACGCTCCTTGTCAGTTCCTGGAACATTCAGCGGCTCGGTTTCGCCGGCCAGATCGTCGGCCTGGATCAGCATGACTTGCGATGGAGTTGAGGCGACGAAGCCGTGGGCGGCGATGTCGCCTTCGTGGAGCGATGTGTTCGTTTGCCCCATCGCCTCATCGAGCTTTTGGATTTCGCTGCCGCGTCCACTGCGGCGAGCGGCGGCGGTTGCGTCATCAATCAGTCCCAGTTCCTGCTCGATGGCAATGTCGCGCGCCGCGCGCCAGCCAGCGAACGTTGGCAGGTCGTGGGAGGCGAGGCAGGCCAGGGCCTTTGACGGGTAGCGCGATGGCGGCTTGAAGCCCAGGCCCTCGCGCTCGAACCACAACACGCGGTAGGAGAGTATGTTTGCGGCGGCGAGTTTTTCACGCAGGCCGTCGGGAATGGTGCCGAGGTCCTCGCCGATCACCATGCAGCGCTGGCAGTGACTTTCGATGGCGGTGACGGCGATGAGGGCGTCGACGGGGAAATTCACATAGGCGCCGAAGCGGCCCTCGGCACCGCGCGGCACCCAGAACTGGCGGGCAAAGCCCAGAATGTGATCGATGCGGAGCGCTGCCGCATGGCGCATATTGGCGGCGAGGATGGCGCGCAACGGCGCATAGGCGAGGTCATCAAGGGCCAGTGGCGAGAATGGCGGCAGGTTCCACACCTGACCGCTTTGCGAAAACGGATCGGGTGGTGCGCCGATCGACACGCCATGGGCAAAGAGGTCCGGTTGCTCGGAAATTTCACCGCCGTCGAAGGCCGAGCCCAGCGCCAGATCGCGGTAGAGATTTTTGTGTGCTGCGGCTTCCGCCAGTTGCATCTCGGCAATCCATTGCAGGAAGGCGCGGTAGCCGATGCGGTCTGGTGCGGGCTTCTCGCCGGCCCGCAGTGCTTCGAATGTTCCGTGGCGGGCGAGATCGCTGCCGCCCGCCGTGACGAAGGCAGCGAAGTCCGGGCTCCCCTTGACCCTGGCGAAGGCCTTTTCAAGGATTTCGCTCTTGGCGTTCCACACGGCGGTGTAGTCAACGGCTGAAAGTTTTTCGAGGCGGGCGAAGACGGCACGGCTTTTCGCGGCCAGCGCCCCGGGAAAGCGTGTCAGCAGCTTGTCGATGCTGATGTAAACAGGATCGATGTAGCGGCGGTCCGAGGGCTGATAGGGACTGGCCCGTTCGCGGTCCGACGGAAACAGATGGTGCAGCGGGTTCAGTCCGGCGTAGCGCCCGCCAATTTCAGCCGTGATCCCGGCGAAACGGCGCAGGGTCTCCAGATCGCCGATGCCGCCGTCACCGGCATGGCGCAGCGCATAGAGATGCGAGGCGAGGCCGAAGACCCGCGCGCCATGGGCGATGTCATCGGGCAGATAACACGTCCGTGGACTGACGATCACATGGCGGATCGCATCCGGCGCATCGGCACTGCGCACTTCATAACAGCCGGGTTCAAGGTTCAGACGCGGCACTGTGCCGGGCGGCACGTCGATCTCTTGCTGCTGGCCATCCTCGCCGCGCACCGAGATACTGCGGCGCTGCGGGAAGGCGGTACCAAGGACAGCGGCACTCCCGGCGTCGCTGACCAGCGGTGTCTGGCGGTTGCGCAGATGGCGCAGTGACGCTTCAGCATCGGCTGCCGTGGCGTGGGGAATGCGAAGGGCTGCCAGCACGGCGCGCAGGGTTTCGGGGCTGACGTCGTGGTGGGTGCCGTCGACCTCCCACCAGTCGCGCTCGACACCGGCTGCCGAGGCCAGCTGATGCAGCGCGTCATCGGCGAGGCCAGTCTGATGATAGGCTTCTTCGGTGAACAGCGCCACCGAGCGGGACGGAAGCCCGTCACCTTCGCCTGAACAGAAGCGGCGCGTCCAGCGCTGGCCGTGGCGCGTCGGCATCTGGGGCGAGGATGGAGAAGCGCCGCGATTGAACCACAGGGCCATGCGCTGTCCGCCCTCGGCCAGAACGAGACCCAGCACCGGGACACGTGGCTCCTGCCAGTCCATGGCAGTACCGTCGGGCTTCAGCCAAAGGGCATCGGGAAAACCTGAGGCGGCTTCGCTCTTGCCGGTGAGGAAACGGTCCGGCAGGAGCGCGGCCAATTCCCGGCGCAGGCGCATCAGACCGGCGGTGAAGTCGATCAGCGCCGTGTCCGCCCTGGCCCAGTCGAGCCAGGTGGTTTCATTGTCCTGGGCATAGGCATTGTTGTTGCCGCCCTGGCTGCGGCCGAATTCATCGCCCGCCGTCAGCATGGGTGTGCCGCGCGACAGGAACAATGTGGCCAGCATGGTCCTCACATCACCGCCCGGCCACACCGGCTCGTGACTGCTGCCATCGCGATTGTTTTCGCCATTGGCGCGATTGTCCTTCACTGAATAGGTCAGCGCATCGCGCAGGGTGAAGCCGTCATGTGCGGCGAGATAGTTGACGCTGGACGACGGCCTGCGGTTGGGTGCGAAGACATCGGATGAACCAGCAAGCCTGGTGGCCAGCGTGCCAACGTTACCCCGGCCATTCCAGAAATTGCGAACATCGTCGCGGTAGTGGTCGTTCCATTCCAGCCAGCGGGCCGGAAAACGCCCAAGACGATAGCCGCCGGGGCCGATGTCCCAAGGCTCGGCAATCATGATGGAACGCGACAGCAGCGGGTCCTGTTCGATGGCGGCAAGCAGCGGCGCGTTCACGTCATAACCGGTTTCCATGCGCCCCATGACCGGCGCCAGATCGAAGCGGAAACCATCGATGCCGGTGCGGTTGATCCAGCAGCGCATGGCATCCATGGCGAGTTGCACCACGGCTGAGCGGTCAAGCGCCAGGGTATTGCCGCAACCGGTGTCGTTGACCAGTTCGCCATCGCGGTGGCGGTAGTAGAGCGCATTGTCGAGGCCGCGCAGCGACAGTACCGCGCCGAACTGGTCACTTTCGCCCGAATGATTGAAGACGACATCGAGGATGACGCGGATGCCGGCCTTGTGAAGGGCTGTCACGGCATCGCGGATTTCGGCAAAGCCGCCGGGTGCGAGGCGCGGATCGGGCGCCATGAAATTCACCGGATTATAGCCCCAGGCGTTGGCGAGGCCCAAATCCGCAAGGTGACGCTCGTCGATCCAGGCGGTGAGCGGCATCAATTCCAGCGTGTCGACGCCGAGCTTCAAGAGGTGCGCAATGATTGCCGGTTCGGCCAATGCCGCGACGGTGCCGCGCTTGGCCTGCGGAACCGAGAGATGCAGCCTGGTGAAGGATTTCACCTGCACCTCATAGATCAGGCCGGGAATGGCTGGTGGCAGCGGGCTGGCGTTTTCAGGTGCTGCCTCCACCACGCATTTCGGCATGAAGCCCGAGGTTTCGAGATCGCGCTGGGTGAGGATGGGATGATGGGCATATGGACGGTCGAGGCGTGTCGCGTAAGGATCGGTGAGCAGCTTGGCCATGTCGAAGCGGTGGCCCTTTGCCGGGTCCCATGGCCCATCGGCGCGCAGGCCATAACGGGTGCCCGCCGTTATGCCGCTGACAGCGCCGTAGTGAACATCGCCCAGGCGGTGCGGCAGGGGGAAGCGATAGAGTTCGGTTTCTCCAGTCGCATCGAAGACACAGAAATGCACCAGTGTGGCATGGCGCGAAACAACCGCGATGTTGGCGCCATCGCCGGTCAGCGTTACTCCAAGCGGCGTGGGCGAGCCGCCGGTTTCCGAGAGATGACAGATCAGGTGATCACCGTTGGTGCTGCCCGGCCGGTGCGCTTCTCGATCTGCGGAATGGATCGCGACAGGGCAACAAGGTCGGCCAATGCCTCCTGGGTCTCGATGCCGTGGCGCGCCGCATCAGGCTCGTAGCGCTCGATATAGACGCGCAGCGTGGCGCCCGCCGTGCCGGTGCCCGACAGGCGGTAGACGATGCGCGCGCCATCGTCGAAGAGCAGCCTTATGCCCTGCCCGGTGGTGCGCGAGCCATCGACGGGATCGTCATAGGCAAAGTCGTCGGCCTTGGCGATGCCGTGGCTGCCGGGCAGTGCTGCCAATTGATCGCGGAGGAACTTCATCAGGCCATTGGCGGCTTCGGAATCAACCTCTTCATAGTCGTG
Source organism: Aestuariivirga sp. (assembly GCA_046594125.1). Taxonomy (GTDB): domain Bacteria; phylum Pseudomonadota; class Alphaproteobacteria; order Rhizobiales; family Aestuariivirgaceae; genus Aestuariivirga. The sequence continues at coordinate 16,731 of JBKJQD010000381.1, read as the reverse complement.
GCGCGAATAGAAATTGCGGCCATAGTCGCGCCAATGGGCCTTGACGATGTCGGCCACACTCTGGCGGCGGCTGGCCAGTACGTTGAGCCACATCAGTACGGCCCACAACCCGTCCTTCTCGCGCACATGGTTGGAGCCGGTGCCGAAGCTTTCCTCGCCGCAGATGGTGGCCATGCCGGCATCGAGAAGATTGCCGAAGAACTTCCACCCCGTCGGCGTTTCATAGCAGGCAATGCCGAGTCTCGCCGCCACGCGGTCGGGGGCGGCACTGGTGGGCATGGAGCGGGCAATGCCGGCGAGGCCCTTGGCATAACCCGGCACCAGCGTCGCATTGGCGGCGAGGATGGCGAGCGAGTCAGACGGCGTCACATAGAGGCCGCGGCCGATGATCAGGTTGCGGTCGCCATCGCCATCGGAGGCGGCGCCGAAATCCGGTCCCTGCGGCGACATCAGCAGATCGCAGAGTTCCTTGGCATGAACCAGATTGGGATCGGGATGGTGGCCGCCGAAATCGGGCAGCGGTATTCCGTTCATCACGGTGTCCGCCGGAAAGCCGAGCAGGCCTTCGAGAATTTTGTGGGCATAGGGGCCGGTGATGGCGCCCATGCCGTCGAACTTCATGCGGAAGCCGGATTTGATCAGTGTACGAATGGCATCGAAGTCGAACAGCGACTGCATCAGTTCCGCATAATCAGCGACGGGATCGATGACCTGCACCGTCATGGCGCCGGCCTTGCTGGTCCCCACCTTGCCGAGGTCGATGTCCGGGCCGGACATAATTTTGTAGGACAAGATGGACTTGGTCCTGGCGAAGATGGCGTCGGTGATCTTCTCGGGCGCCGGGCCGCCGTTGGCGGCATTGTACTTGATGCCGAAGTCGCCGTCTGGTCCGCCGGGATTGTGGCTGGCCGACAGGATGATGCCGCCGAAGGCCTGATATTTGCGGATGATATGCGAGGCGGCGGGTGTGGAGAGCAGGCCGTCGCGCCCGGCCATGACTTTGCCAAAGCCATTGGCGGCGGCCATGCGGATCGCCGTCTGCACCACGTCCTTGTTGTAGTAGCGGCCATCGCCGCCGATCACCAAAGTAGCGCCGGCAAAACCGTCGAGCGCGTCGAAGATCGACTGGATGAAGTTCTCGGCATAGTGCTTCTGCTGGAACACCGGCACTTTCTTGCGCAGTCCGGAGGTGCCGGGTTTTTGTCCTTCGAAGGGTGTCGTGGCGATTGTTTCGATCATCATGGGTCTCAGGCGTTGAGAAGGTTCTTGTAAAGGCCGGCGTATGCGGCAGCGCTGTGGTCCCAGGAGACATCACTCTCCATGCCGCGCTTCTGCAGGTTGCTCCACGTCTTGCGGTTGGCATAGGCATGGGCGGCGCGGCCCAGGGCATTTTCCAGGGATGGCCCATCAACCGGCGAGAACTGGAAGCCGGTGGCGACACCCGCCGCGAGGGCCGCGTCATTGGCATCAATAATCGTATCGGCAAGGCCACCAGTGCGCGCCACTACGGGCACACAGCCGTAGCGCAGGCCATAAAGCTGGGTCAGGCCGCAAGGTTCGAAGCGCGATGGCACCAGAATTGTATCGCTTCCCGCCTGCATGAGATGCGACAGGGCCTCGTCATAGGCGGTGACGACACCGATGCGGCCCTTGTGATCCTGGGCGGCGGCGAGAATGCTCATTTCGATTGCCGCTTCGCCGGTGCCGATCAGCGCCAGACGGGCGCCCGACGCAACGAGGGACTGAAGGCACTGGGCGAAAATGTCCATGCCCTTCTGCCAGGTGAGGCGGCTGATGACACAATGCAGGATGCCGTCGTCCTGATCGAGGCCAAAGCGCTTTTCGACGGCGCGTTTGTTGAGGGCACGGCGCTCCAGCGTCTTGACGCCATAGTTTGCCGCGGCATCGCGGTCGGTGGCGGGATTCCACACATCCGTGTCGATGCCGTTGACGATGCCGCTGACCGCGGCGCGCCGCGCACGCAGCAGACCATCGAGGCCCATGCCATATTCCGGCGTGCAGATTTCCTGGGCATAGGACGGGCTCACCGTCGAGATGGCATCGGCACAGGCGAGACCACCCTTGAGATAACTGACGGTTCCGTAATACTCGACGCCGTCGATGGCGAAGGCTTGGGGCGGCAACTTGAGCGAGGCGAAGACCGAGGCCGGGTATTGGCCCTGGAAGGCGATGTTATGGACGGTGAGCAGGGTCTTGGGTCCGCCACCGAACTTCACATAGACGGCGGCCAGTGCCGCCTGCCAGTCGTGCAGGTGCAGCAGGTCGGGGGCGTAGCCGCGAATGATGCCGCGCCCCACGTCCGCCACGGTCATCGACAGGGCGCCATAGCGTTGCGCGTTGTCGGGCCAGTCCTTGCCATCGGGACCGAGATAGATGTTGCCGGGACGGTCGAAGAGATGGGGGGCATCGACCGCGATGATGTCGAGGCCCTTCGCCATGCCGCCTACCAGACGCACTTCACCGCCGAAGAGATCGGCATAGCGGTGCAGCACGGTACCGCCCTCCAGCGCCGCCATCACCGCCGGATAGCCCGGCACCATGGAACGCATCTCGACGCCCTGCGATTTCAGCGCGGCGGGCAGCGCCCCGGTGACATCGGCAAGCCCGCCGGTCTTCACCAGCGGATAGATTTCGGAAGCCGCCGAGAGGACTTTCATGCGCTCAGTCTGTCGATCATCGGCCTGGTGATGAGGCAGACGCCACTGCTGGTGCGGCGGAAGCGTTTGGCGTCAAGCTCCGGATCCTCGCCGACGATCAGACCTTCGGGGATCACCACGCGGCTGTCGATGACCACCTTCTTGAGGCTGGCATTGCGGCCGATGACGACATCGGGCAGCACCACCGCCTCTTCAAGTGACGAGAAGGAATTGACCCGGACATTGGTGAACAGCATGGTGCGCTTGATCGAGGCGCCGGACACGATGCAGCCGCCCGACACCAGCGAGGCGACCGCCGAACCGCGGCGGCCTTCAAGATCGTGGACAAACTTGGCGGGTGGTGTCACTTCGCCATAGGTCCAGATCGGCCAGTTCTGGTCGTAAAGATCAAGCGGCGGCAGGGCTTCGGTCAGATCGATATTGGCATCCCAATAGGCATCGACGGTTCCGACATCGCGCCAGTAGGCTTCTGACTCTTGCTCCGAGCGCACGCAGGACTGGGTGAAGCGGTGTGCCACAGCTTTGCCATTGGCGACGATGTGCGGGATGATGTCCTTGCCGAAGTCGCGGCTCGACGACTTGTCGGCGGCATCGCGGCGTAACTGATCAGCCAGGAACTCCATCTCGAAGACATAGATTCCCATGGAGGCCAGCGCCATGTTGGGGTTGCCGGGAATACCCGGCGGATCCTTGGGCTTCTCGAGAAAGTTGGTGACGCGGTCCTTGTCATCGACATGCATGACGCCGAAGCCCACGGCTTCCATGCGCGGCACCTCGAGGCATCCGATGGTGACATCGGCACCGCTGTTGACGTGCTGCTGCAGCATCGGCTCGTAATCCATCTTGTAGATATGGTCACCGGCCAGGATCACCATGTGTTTGACGTTGTAGCTCATGATGATGTCGAGGTTCTGGTACACGGCATCCGCCGTGCCGGCATACCACTGGTCCTCGGAGACGCGCTGGGAGGCGGGGAGAATATCGAAACTCTCGTTGCGCTCTGGTCTGAAGAAGTTCCAGCCGCGCTGCATGTGGCGGATCAGGCTGTGGGCCTTGTACTGAGTGGCCACGCCGATGCGGCGGATGCCGGAGTTGAGCGCGTTGGAAAGCGCAAAGTCGATGATGCGCGACTTGCAGCCGAAGGGGACAGCCGGCTTGGCGCGCTTGTCGGTCAGCTCCATCAGGCGGCTGCCGCGGCCGCCGGCCAGGACATAGGCCATGGCATCGCGGGCCAGCGGCGAGGTTTTGCGCGGGTCAGGCATTCCATTCACTCCCCATTTGCCGTCAGGACTTTTTTTGTGGTGCGAAAGCAAAATACAAAGTAGCCAGCGGCGGCAGCATGACACGGGCGCTAGCGGGCTTGCCATGGCTAGGCTCGGCCAGCGCCGTAACACCTCCCATGTTGCCCTGCCCGCTGCCGCCATAGGTGCCAGCGTCGGTGTTGAGGATTTCACGCCATCGCCCGGCGCTTGGCAAGGGCAGCACATAATTTTCGCGCGGCACCGGCGTGAAATTGGTGACCACCACGACCGGCGGGGCATCGCCCCCGGAATGGCGGGCCCAAGCATAGACTGAATTCTGGTGATCGTCGGCGATCAGCCATTCGAAACCCTCGGGCTCGCAGTCGCGCGCGTGCAGCGCCGGGAGGCTACGATATTGATGGTTCAGGTCGCGCACCAGCGACTGCATGCCCTGGTGCGGGGCATGATCGAGCAGGTGCCAGTCGAGGCTGCGGGCCTCGGTCCATTCGGTCCACGGCGCCATCTCCTGGCCCATGAACAGCAGCTTCTTGCCGGGATAGCCCCACATGAAGGCATAGAAGGCGCGGAGATTGGCAAATTTCTGCCAGTCGTCGCCCGCCATCTTGGCGAGCAGCGAGCCCTTGCCATGCACCACTTCGTCATGGGACAGCGGCAGCACGAAATTTTCCGAGAAAGCATAGAGCAGGCCGAAGGTCAGTTCATTGTGATGGTGCGGGCGGTGGATGGGATCACGCTTCAGATATTCAAGCGTGTCGTGCATGAAGCCCATGTTCCACTTGAAACCAAAACCAAGTCCGCCGGTATGGGCAGGCTGCGACACGCCGGGAAAGGCGGTCGATTCCTCGGCGATGGTCATGATGCCGGGATTCTTGCCATAGGCCTCGTGGTTCATGCGCTGCAGGAATGAAATGGCTTCGAGGTTCTCGCGACCGCCATACTGGTTGGGGATCCACTCGCCTTCCTTGCGCGAATAATCGAGGTAAAGCATCGAGGCCACGGCATCGACGCGCAGGCCGTCGAGGTGGTAGCGCTCAAGCCAGAAATTGGCGTTGTTGACGAGGAAGCTGTTCACCTCGCGGCGCCCGAAGTTGAAGATCGCCGTGTTCCAGTCGGGATGATAGCCTTGGCGCGGATCCTCATGTTCGTAGAGTGCGGTTCCATCGAAGCGGGCGAGGCCGTGCTGGTCGGTGGGGAAGTGGGCCGGCACCCAGTCGAGCAGAATGCCGATTCCCGCCGCATGGGCGGTGTCGACAAAACGCGCGAAGCCTTCGGGATCGCCAAAGCGCGAGGTGGGGGCGAAAAGTCCGGTTGGCTGATAACCCCAGGAGGGATCGAAGGGATGCTCGGTGACAGGCAGCAGTTCGATATGGGTGTAGCCCATGTCGAGCACATAGGCGATCAGCCCGGCGGCGAGATCGTCATAGCTGAGAAAGTCCGCGCCATTCTTGCGCTTCCATGAGCCCAGGTGGACCTCGTAAATCGACATTGGTTCACGGCGGTGATCCAGCACGGCGCGCGACTTGAGATAGGATGCATCGCTCCACTTGAAATTATCGTTACGGGCAACGCGCGAGGCGGTCTTGGGCCGCACTTCGGCATGGAAGCCGTAAGGGTCGCTCTTGAGGGGCAGAAGATTGCCGTCCGGCCCCAGCAGTTCGAATTTGTAGCCCTGGCCCTCATGGGCGCCGGGAACGAAGGTTTCCCAGACACCGATGTCGAGGCGCTTTCTCATGACATGCAGGCGGCCATCCCAGCCGTTGAAGTCGCCGACCACCGAGACGCGTCCGGCATTGGGCGCCCAGACGGCGAAGTGAACGCCGTCAAAGCCTTCATGGTGGATGACATGGGCGCCCATCTTGTCATAGAGCCTGAGGTGGGTGCCTTCGGCGAGATAATAGTCGTCAAGCGGCCCAAGCACCGGCCCGAACAGATAGGCATCGGCCACCGTCCACGTCCCGCCGCCATTGGCGGCCAGATAGCGGATGATCTGCCATTCCTTGATCTTGACCGGGCCTTCGAAGAAGCCCTCATCATGGCGCTTTTCAAGCTTGCCCGCCGGCTTGCCATCGGCCTTCATCACCTCAAGCGACTGGGCGCCGGGCACGAAGGCGCGGGCGATCCATTCCTTGCCTTCCTGATGCAGGCCGAGCAGCTTGAAGGGATCACCATGGCGTCCGGAAACGACGGCCTCGATCTCGGCGCCGGTCGTCTTCCAGCTGGGCTCGGCCATCATGAACTCCTAGGCAACGGGAACGTGCCAGATCTCGCGGGCGTAATCCCGGATCGTGCGGTCCGAGGAGAACCAGCCCACATTCACCGTATTGAGGATCGTCTTTTCCGTCCAGTCCTCTGTTCGATGCCAGATGGCGGCGACCTGGCGCTGGGCCTGGGCATAGGCATCGAAGTCGGCGGCCACCATGAACCAGTCGCCATGATAGAGGCTGTCGGCAATGGGGCGATAGCGGTTGGGATCGCCGGGCGAGAATACGCCCGAGGCCAGCGCGTCGAGCACGCCTTTGAGATCGGGCGAGGCCTCAATGGTGGCGCCGGCATCATAGCCGCCGTGGCGCTTGGCTTCAACTTCCGCCGCGGTCATGCCGAAGATGACGATGTTTTCCTTGCCGACGTGTTCGAGGATTTCGACATTGGCGCCATCAAGCGTGCCGATGGTCATGGCGCCGTTCAAGGCGAACTTCATGTTGCCGGTGCCCGAGGCTTCCATGCCCGCCGTCGAAATCTGTTCCGACAGGTCGGCTGCCGGCACGATGATCTCCGCCAGAGAGACATTGTAGTTCGGGATGAACACCACTTTCAGCAGGCCGCGGATGTCGGGATCGTTGTTCACCACAGTGGCGACGTCGTTGATCAGCTTGATGATGAGTTTGGCCTGGGCATAACTTGCCGCCGCCTTGCCGGCGAAAATTTTGACACGCGGCGCCCAATTGCGTTCGGGATGGGCGCGCATGGCATTGTAGAGGGCGATGGTCTCGAGGATGTTGAGCAGCTGGCGCTTGTATTCGTGAATACGCTTCACATGGACGTCGAACATGGCCGCGGGATCGACCTTGAGACCGCGCCTGGCCGAAATGAGATTTGCAAGTTCCGCCTTGTTGCCAAGCTTGATGGCCGCGAAGCGGTCGCGGAAGCTCTTGTCCTTGGCAAAAGGTGTTGCCTTCACCAGAAGTTCGGCGTTGTCGAGCAGCGCGTCGCCCACCGCCTCGCGCAGCAGAAGCGACAGTTGCGGATTGACACCGAGCAGCCAGCGCCTCGGCGTGATGCCGTTGGTCTTGTTGTTGATGCGCTCGGGGTAAAGCCTGTTCAGATCCTTGAACACGCTCTCCTTCATCAGCGACGTATGGAGCGCTGAAACGCCGTTGATGCTGTGCGAACCGACAAAGGCCAGCTGGCCCATGCGCACCCGCTTGCCGTTGTGCTCGTCGATGAGCGAGATCGACGCCAGGAATTCCGGGGTGCAGTCGGGAAGCGTCTGGGCCTCGGCGATGAGCTTGGCATTGATCGAATAGACGATCTGCATATGGCGCGGCAGGAGGCGTTCAAAGAGATGCACCGGCCAGCTTTCCAAAGCCTCGGGCAGCAGAGTGTGGTTGGTATAGGCGATGCAGGCCTTGGTTATGGTCCAGGCCTCGTCCCAGTCGAGGCCATGACTGTCCATCAGGATGCGCATCAGTTCGGTGACGGCCACGGCGGGATGGGTGTCGTTGAGCTGGATCGCCGCCTTGTCGGCGAGGGTGCGCACCTCGTCATATTGCTGCATGTGGCGGCGGATGATGTCCTGGAGCGAGGCCGAGGTGAAAAAATATTCCTGGCGCAGGCGCAGCTCCTGGCCCGCGGGTGTTGAGTCCGAGGGATAGAGAACCCGGGTGATGATCTCCGCCTTGTTGCTTTCGCCAAGGGCGCCCGCATAGTCGCCGCTGTTGAAGGCCTCGAGCCGGAAAGGATCGACGGCGCGCGCCGTCCACAGGCGGAGCGTATTGACGCGCTTGCCGCGCCAGCCGACCATCGGCGTGTCGCAGGCGGACGCGAGAAGCTTCTCACCGGGATGCCAGCGTCGGAGTGGCTTGTTGCTCTCTTCACTGTCGAGGGTGACGTTGCCACCGAAGCCTATCTCATAGGCGGCCTCGCGGCGCGGGAATTCCCAGGAGTTGCCGTGTTCGAGCCAGTCTTCGGGCAGTTCGACTTGCCAGCCATCCATGATTTTCTGGCGGAACAGGCCGTGATTGTAACGGATGCCATAACCGTAGGCTGGAATGTCGAGGCTGGCCATGCTCTCCATGAAACAGGCGGCGAGCCGGCCCAGGCCGCCATTGCCGAGTGCCGCGTCGGGTTCCAGCACCTCGATAAGGTCGAGATCGACGTTAAGCGCCTGCAAGGCCTCCTGAAAGGCGTTGGTCAACTCCAGGTTGCTGAGTGCGTCGCGCAGCAGACGCCCGATGAGGAATTCGAGGGACAGGTAATAAACCCGCTTGGCCTTGGCCTGGTAGGCCGCCCTGGTCGATTCCATCCAGCGGTCGATAATGCGGTCGCGCAGCGCCAGAATGGTGGCGTTCAGCCAATCGTGGCGCTTGGCGACAATCGGGTCCTTGCCGATCGAATAGGCAAGCTTTTCAAGAATTTCCGAGCGAATGGTTTCGGCATCGGCTCCGCGTGGTGCTGGCTTGATCATGGTGCTGGTTCGTTCCCCTGTTGGCGCCGCTTATAGGTGATGGCTGGCCTGCCGCGCAACGCTCCCGGTCATAATAAATCAATCCGCGTGATTTATTCAAGTCCAATGTTGCGCATCCCCGGAATGGCTGCCAGCTGGTATTGTAATTCCGCCTGAATCATTGTGAAGTCGGACCTTCTCAAGCCCCAGGGAGCGCCGATGTACGACTATGGCCCATTCAGCTTCGCGTCGAAGCAGGACTTTCTCGACCGCTCCATCCGCTACTGGAATCCGGACAAGACCAGGTTCTGGCAGAAAGCCGGTATCGACCTGGTCATCGGCCGCCGCGAGGGTTATTTCCTTTACGACATGTCGGGCCGCCGCCTGATCGACCTGCATCTGAATGGCGGCACCTATAATTTCGGCCATCGCCATCCGGAACTGGTGGAGACGCTGAAGAGCGCGCTCGATTATTTCGACATCGGCAACCACTGGTTCCCTTCGGTGGCCCGCACCGCCCTGGCGGAGGCGCTTGTCAAAGTCTCGCCGGGCATGGCCTATGCGGTTTTCGCACCCGGCGGTGCCGAGGCCGTCGACATCGCCATCAAGAGTGCGCGCTATGCCACCCAGCGGCGCAAGATCGTGTCGATCATCAAGGGCTATCACGGCCATTCGGGCCTCGCGGTTGCCACTGGCGACGAGCGCTTCACCAAAATATTCCTCTCCGGCCAGCCAGAGACCTTCATTCAAGTGCCCTTCAACGACATCGACGCCATGGATCAGGCTTTAAAGAGCAATGATTGCGCGGCGCTGATCATGGAGACCATTCCCGCCACCTACGGCTTTCCCATGCCGAAGGAGGGCTATCTCACCGCCTGCAAGGCGTTGTGCGAAAAACATGGCGCCATGTATATTGCCGATGAAGTGCAGACCGGGCTGATGCGCACCGGCCACATGTGGGGCTGGCAGGCCTATGGCGTTCAGCCCGACATCATGGTGACGGCCAAGGGCCTGTCCGGCGGGCTCTATCCGATCAGCGCCTGCCTGCTGAACGACAAGGCCGGCGGCTGGCTCCATGAGGATGGCGCCGCCCATATCTCGACAACCGGCGGCGCCGAGCTTGGCTGCGTCGTGGCCCACAAGGTGATCGAGATGCTGCAGCGCCCGGAGATCGTCACCAACGTCCAGACGGTAACCGATTTCATGGCCGGGATGATGCGCGAGATGATGGCGCGCCACGGCGATATCTTCACCGGGGTGCGCCAGAAGGGCGTGATCCTCGGACTGGAATTTTTCAACCATCCCGAAGGTGCAGTCGGCGTGTCACGGGCCCTCTACGAGCATGGCGTCTGGGCGATCTTCTCGTCGCTCGACAAGCGCGTGCTGCAATGGAAGCCCGGCGTACTGCTCACGCCGGAGACCTGCCTTGACATCATGGAGCGCTTCGAGGCCGCCATGCCACGGGCGCGCCAATTGCTGCATAAGGCCGGGACGTGACAGACTTCGATACATTGGCCCACGAGGCGCAACTGGCCATTCTGCTTGATGTGGCCAGTACCGCGCTGGAGCTCTATGATCTTCCGTCTGGCACCCAGGCCGCCATGCTCAATCTCTCCGAGAACGCCACCTACAAGGTGGACACCCCCGATGGCCGCCGCTTCGCGCTGCGCATCCACCGCGATGGCTATCATTCGCGCCGCGCCATCGCATCGGAACTCGCATGGCTCATGGACTTGCGCCAGACCGGCGTGGTGGCCACGCCAATACCGGTCCGCGGCCGTGACGGCGAGATCATCCAGGACGTCAGCCATCCGCGTTTGGCGAGGCCCCGCCATGTTGTGTTGTCACAGTGGGAAACCGGTGCCGAGCCCGGTATCGGCGAGGACCTCACCGGGGCCTTCGAGGTGCTGGGCGAAGTGACGGCGCGCATGCATGTCCACGCAAGGGCCTGGAAACGCCCGCCGTGGTTCACCAGGCTCACCTGGGATTTCGAGACAGCCCTTGGCGAGGACAAGCCGCACTGGGGCCGCTGGCGCGATGGCGTCGGCATGGATACGGCCAAGGAAAAATTATTTGGCCGCACCGTTGATCTGATCGGCAGGAGGCTTGCGGTGTATGGCAAGGGGCCGGAGAGATTTGGCCTCATCCATTGCGACCTGCGGCTGGCTAACCTGCTCATTGACGGCAAGGCGGTGAAAGCCATCGATTTCGATGACTGCGGTTTCGGCTGGTACATGTATGACGCGGCAACACCGGTCTCATTTTACGAGCATGAGCCGCAGGTGCCGGAGCTGATCGAGTCGTGGAAGACCGGCTACCGCAAAGTCCTGGCATTGCCGAAGGACGACGAGACCGAAATCCCGACCTTCATCATGCTGCGCCGCATCCTGCTGGTGGCGTGGGTTTCTTCCCACATCGAGGCCGATTTCCCCAAGACGCTGGGTGGGGGATTTACCGATGGAACCCTTGCGCTCTGCGAGACATACCTGAAGCAGTTCTCCTGACGGCGCCTCTCCGGCAACGGGGCCTAGTCGCCTTCAAAGGTTTCGCCGCTTGCCCTGAACCGTGATCCCGGGGCATCTGATATGGCTGCAAAGCACGGCGCTGATCCCGCCATGTGATCATGTCCCTTGGCGTGGTGTGACGGAGTGGGCACCATGACGCGCGGCGGCTATGGGCTAGTCACGCTGCCGCCGCCAACGTCGCGGTCATCCCGCAAGTCCGCGCCAAGAGGCGGCAGCTTGAACTGGGAGCGGCATCGTATGACAACGTCCTCGCCGATATCCGGGCGCGGGATGAAAGGGACTCGCGGCGCGCCACCGCACCGCTGGTCGCGGCAAGCGACGCGGTGGTGCTAGATACGTCGGAGATGGGGATAGAGCCGGCGGTCGCGGCGGCGATCAGGGCCGCAAACCGCGCGTGAACGGGTGGGGGTTTCGCGGCTTTTTCGGAGGGCGATGTTCCACGTGAAACAATTCCTAGTGCTGCGAAACATGCTGATTTGTTTGCGTTTTATGGCGCCATTTGACGTGAAACACCGCGCTTTTGGCTGTGAAATGCGTGCAAAATCATCGCCATTCCGGCGCAGTGATAGTTGACGAAGTCAAGTATCGGATTTTGACCCACCTTGTTCCGCCTCCGGCAGGAGAAGGATCAAGGTGACGCTGGCATCCAATTGCTCCGCTGCTGCCTTGGAACCCGGTCAAGCGGGATTCTGGCTTTCGCCAGAATGACGGGCTTAATAATAATGCCGTCACCCTGACGACAGTCAGGGTCCAGCTATCCTGGCGGGTGAAGTTGGATGCTGGCTTTCGCCAGCATGACGGTTAAGGGGAGAACGAGTGACGGACTTTACCTTGCCCCCATCCTCCTTTTCCCCTATACGCGCCCTCGTTCCAGGCCGTGCCCTTGGGCGCGAACGTGAACCGGGTGGCTTTACGGCTCCCAAATTGTTTCAGGACCTCCGATCCGAAACCGCTGCCTGGGCGGATCACCCGGAGGCTTGGGATGCGTCGTGGTTTGCCGGTTCGTTGCCCATTTCAACCAAGGGTGCGGGCCGGACGTCCTAGCGGGTTTTCCGCCGGGCCAGCCTCGATTTGTGAAGGACGCAGTAACCCATGGCGAAATCCGCCGTTTCCCTGACCCCTACCCTCAGTGACTTCGAAACACTCCTCGCTGAAAGCTATCTCGATCATCCCGCCACCGAGGGTTCGGTGGTCAAAGGCAAGGTCGTCTCCATCGAAAACGACTTCGCCATCATCGATGTCGGCCTGAAGACCGAAGGCAAGATCGCCGTCAAGGAATTCGCCCAGCCGGGCAAGACCTCCGAACTGAAGGTCGGAGACACTGTTGAGGTTTATCTCGAGCGCATCGAGAATGCCATGGGCGAGGCCGTGCTGTCGCGCGACAAGGCCCGCCGCGAGGAAGCCTGGACGCGTCTGGAAGCTCTCTCCGCCAAGAACGAGCGTGTCGATGGCGTGATCTTTGGCCGCGTCAAGGGCGGCTTCACCGTCGACCTGGGCGGTGCGGTGGCCTTCCTGCCCGGTTCGCAGGTTGATGTGCGTCCGATCCGCGACGTGGGTCCGCTGATGAATGTCTCGCAGCCCTTCCAGATTCTCAAGATGGACCGTAGACGCGGCAACATCGTGGTGTCGCGCCGCGCCATCATGGAAGAGACCCGCGCCGAGCAGCGTTCCGAACTCGTCCAGAACCTCGCCGAGGGCCAGGTGGTGGACGGTGTCGTCAAGAACATCACCGATTACGGCGCCTTCGTGGACTTGGGCGGCATCGATGGCCTGCTGCATGTCACCGACATCGCCTGGAAGCGTGTCAACCATCCCTCCGACGTGCTGCATGTCGGCCAGACCGTCAAGGTGCAGATCATCCGCATCAATCCCGAGACGCAGCGTATTTCCCTTGGCATGAAGCAGCTCGACAAGGATCCGTGGGAAGTGGTGGCCGAGCGTTATCCGATCGGCACCAAGGTCCGCGGCAAGGTCACCAACATCACCGACTACGGTGCGTTTGTTGAACTGGAAGACGGCATCGAAGGCCTCGTCCATGTCTCCGAAATGAGCTGGACCAAGAAGAACGTGCATCCCGGCAAGATCCTCTCGACCACCGAGCAGATCGAAGTCCAGGTGCTGGAGATCGACGCCGCCAAGCGCCGCATCTCGCTCGGCCTCAAGCAGACCCAGAACAACCCCTGGGCCACTTTCGCCACGAAATATCCCAACGGCTCCACCGTCGAAGGCGAGATCAAGAACATCACCGAGTTCGGCTTGTTCATCGGTCTCGATGGCGAGGTCGACGGCATGGTGCATCTCTCCGACATCGACTGGAAGCGTTCCGGCGAGGAAGCCATCAAGGACTTCAAGAAGGGCGACACCGTCAAGGCCAAGGTCCTCGACGTCGACCAGGAGAAAGAGCGCATCTCGCTTGGTATCAAGCAGCTTGGTTCCGACCCGGTGGCCTCGGCCGCCAGTGCCGGCATCAAGAAGGGCGACACCGTCACCTGCGAAGTCATCAAGGTTGAAGAGAACGGCCTTGAAGTGCGCGTCACCGGCACCGACATGTCGGCCTATATCAAACGCGCCGATCTGGCCCGTGACCGTTCCGAGCAGCGCCCCGAGCGCTTCGCGGTTGGCGAGAAGTTCGACGGCAAGATCACTGTGTTCGATGCCAAGGCCCGCAAGATGAACGTCTCCATCAAGGCGCTGGAAATCGCCGACGAGAAGGAAGCCGTGGCGCAATACGGTTCCTCCGACTCGGGCGCCTCGCTGGGTGACATCCTGGGTGCCGCCATGAAGCGCAAGGACGCCGAGGCCAAGGAGTAAGGACGACAACACCAAGCTGCCTTCCCCCCTTGCGGGGGAAGGCAGCGCGAAGCGCCGGATCTTCTCCCGCAAGTGGAGAAGGAAGGTTTGAAAGCGAGAAACAGCAATGATCACCGAAGCCGAACTGATCGTGGACCGGCGCCGCCTGAAGCGCCGGCTGGCCGGCTGGCGAATCGCCGCTGTTCTTCTGGCCGTGGCCGCCCTTGGCGCCCTGCTGTGGACGCCTGGCGGTTTCAAGAGCTACGAGAGCCACATCGCCCGGGTACGCATCACTGGCCTGATCACCGGCGATCAGCCGACCCTCAATCTCCTCGGCAAGATTGCCGCCTCGGACAAGGTCAAGGCCGTCATCGTCCGCATCGACAGCCCCGGCGGCACCACGGCGGGTTCCGAGGCCATTTACGATGCGATCCGCAAGATTGCCGAAGACCGGCCGGTCGTCGCCGTCATGGATACGGTCGCGGCATCGGGCGGCTATATCACCGCCATTGCCACCGACCATATCGTGGCGCGCGGCAATACCATTACCGGTTCCATCGGCGTGATCTTCTCATTCCCCGAAATTTCCCGGCTGCTCGATACGCTCGGCATCAAGATGGAGGAATTGAAGTCGGGGGAACTCAAGGCGGAGCCTTCGCCCTACAAGCCGGTCTCCGACAAGGTCCGCGCCGTCTCCATGGAAATGGTCAAGGATGGTTTCGACTGGTTCACCGGGCTTGTCGCCGAGCGCCGCGGCCTGCCCATCGAACGGGTGCGCGAATTGGCCGATGGCCGCGTCTATACCGGCCGTCAGGCCATCGCCGTGAGGCTCATCGACGAACTGGGTGGCGAGGACAAGGCCATCGCCTGGCTCGAGAGCGAGAAGAAGATTGCCGCCAACCTCGACATCGTTGACTGGAAGGCTGACAGCAGTGCTGGCGCCAGCGGGTTTGGGTTCTCGGCCGCCGGCATCGCCCTGGAGGCGCTTGGCCTCGGAAATCTCCGGACCACCGTCGAGCGCGCGAGGCTTGACGGTCTGCTCGTGCTTTGGCACCCTGCCCTGTGACGTAAACCCGGCGGGAGCCCTTCCAACATGATCAAGTCCGAACTGGTGCAGTTGATCGCCGACAAGAATCCCCATCTCTATCACCGCGACATCGAGCGCATCGTCAACACGGTTCTCGACGAAGTCATCGCCGCCATGAAGAATGGCGACCGGGTGGAGCTTCGCGGTTTCGGCGCCTTCTCGGTCAAGGCCCGCAACGCCCGCATGGGCCGCAACCCGCGCACCGGTTCCTCCGTCGAAGTGGTCGCCAAGCGCGTGCCGTTCTTCAAGACCGGCAAGGAGCTGCGCGAGCGCCTGAATGAAAAGATCGGATGACCTTTAAACGCATTCTGAATTGGGCCATCGGCCTGCCCATTGCGGCCGTGACCATCGCCTTCGCGGTGGCCAACCGGCAGTGGATCGCCGTGTCCTTCGATCCCTTCAATCGTGCTCATCCTTTCGCCTCGATCAACATGCCGCTCTGGGTGTTGTTCTTCTGCGGCATTTTCGCAGGCCTTTTTGCCGGCTGGATCGCCGCCTGGTTCGCCCAGGGCAAATGGCGCAAGGCCACCAAGGAGGCCCGCATCGAACTGCTGCGCGCCCAGAATGAACACGAGCGGCTGAAACGCGACCACGCCTCACGCGCCGTCGTCCCAACCCAGGACTCGCCGCTTTGAAAATCCTGTCCGCCGCCGACGTGGCCCGCCTGGCTCCCTACCGTGATATTGTCGAGGCCCTGCGCGAGGGCTTTCGCGCCGATATCGTAACGCCAGTGCGCCACCATCATGATGTCTCGGACAATTTCACTCTGCTGCTGATGCCCGCCTGGTCAAAGGAATGGACCGGTCTCAAGACGGTGGTGTTCAAGCCGGACAATGCGGTGCAGGGCCTGCCCACCATCCAGGCGAGCTATCTGCTGATCGACAATCGTACCGGCGCAACGGTGGCCATGCTGGACGGCACGGAGATTACCCGCCGCCGCACCGCCGCGGCCTCGGCCCTGGCCGCCTCGTTTCTGGCGCGCCGCGATGCTTCCACCATGACCCTGGTGGGGGCAGGAGCGCTCGGCGCCCATTTCGTCCGCGCCCATGCCAGCATCCGGCCCGTCAAGCGGGTCAATATTTTCAGCCGTACACTGACGAAATCACAGGAACTGGCGCGGGAACTTGCCAAGGATGGCTTCGACGTCGCTGCCGTCACTGATCTCGAAGCGGCGGTCAATATTTCCGATATCGTTACCTGTGTCACCACCTCGACGGCGCCCATCGTCAAGGGTGCCTGGCTGAAGCCCGGCGCCCATGTCGATCTGGCGGGCGCCTTCAAGCCCACCATGCGTGAGACCGATGCGCAAGTGGTGGCCCGTGCCTCGGTCTTCGTCGATACCCGTGACGGTGCCTTGGCCGAGGCAGGCGACCTGCTGCAAGCCCGCGATGAGGGCAAGTTCGACTTCGCCAATGTGAAGGGCGATCTTTTCGAGTTGTGCCGGGGAACGGTCAAGGGCCGCGTCTCGAACGACGAGATCACCCTGTTCAAGTCCTGCGGCAGCGCCATCGAAGACCTTGCCACCGCCATCATGGTGTTTAAAAAGGCGGCATGACCGCCAATAACCCCATCTGCGTTGCCCTCGACACTCCGGACCTGGAGCGGGCCATTGCGCTCGCCCGCGCTCTGAAGCCCCACGCCGGTTATCTGAAAATCGGCATGGAATTCTTCTACGCCCATGGCGCCACAGGCTATGCCAGGGTGGCAGCCGCAGGCCTGCCGATTT
>JBKJQD010000024.1:0-7896 GCA_046594125.1 Aestuariivirga sp. | reverse complement strand
TCCGCCCGCAAAACAATCGCCGCGCTCATCGCTATCCTCCCGAATCAAACCACCGGAAGGCGATGGAATCACAGCCTGCTCGGCCATCCAAGAGTCTTGGCTATCGAATTCTGGTATAAGATAAACGATTTCCCGTGGCGTTCGCCTTGCTGCCGGGAACCGCCCGACCATCACATTGGGCGCCGATACCGCGCCTGCGTTCACGGCCGATTGCCAAGCAGATCCTGGATACGGATCGGGAAGCGTCTGATGCGCGAGCCTGTCGCGTGCCAGATCGCATTGCCGATTGCACCCACCGTACCGGTGATGCCGATCTCGCCAACACCCTTTATGCCGAGGGAATTTACATAGGGGTCGTCTTCGTGGACGGTGATGACCTCGAGGCCGGTGACGTCGGCATTGACCGGAATATGGTAGCTGGCCAAGTCGGCGTTCATGATGCGGCCGGTGCGGCGATCGTATTTAGCCTCTTCATGCAGGGCGAAGGAAATACCCCAGATCATCCCGCCCAGGAGCTGGCTTTCGGCAAGCTTGGGATTGATGATCCGGCCAGCAGCGAAGGCCCCGACCAGGCGCGTCACACGCATCTGGAAAAGTTCAGGGTCAACCTTCACTTCGGCGAAGACCGCGCCGTGCGCGTACATCGCGTAGCGTTGCGCGTCCTCGGGGTTGCGGAAGCCGCTGCCCGTGCCCTCGACTCCGATTCCACCGGCACGGGCGATGATGGTGGCATAGCTTTCGCTGCGGCTGGCGTCATTGCGGACGTAAAGCCGCCCGTCGCGCCCGGCCACTCCCGCATAGCCAGCACCGAAAAGCGGCGAATCGCGATCTGTGGTGGCAATATCGGCCAACCGTCTGATGGCATCCGTACCTGCGGCATGCAACGCGCTGCCGGCGGTTGCTGTATGGCCCGATCCACCGGCGATACCGCCATCGGGCAGATCCGATGAGCCGGAGCGGAACTCGATCCTGTCGAGCGCCAGGCCGAGACTGTCGGCGGCGATCTGGGCGAGCACGGTCCAGGCGCCCTGGCCCATGTCGGCGGCGGCGGTTTCGACGAAGTCGTCGAAGGTCGAGGTCGTGGCGAGTGACTCGTGATCCAGCACTGTCATCTCGCCCGCGCCGTCAATGCCGATCCTGACGCGTTGGCGGGTGGCGCCGCGATGGCCCGTGGGGCCAAACATCTGGTCGCGTGGCAGCATCATCTTGACCGGCCGCCCGGTCATCCGCGCCGCCATGATGGTGAGGATTTGCGGTCCATTGATAATTGCTTTGGAGCCAAAGCCGCCGCCGAGATAGGGGCTGCGGATCAACACGTTCTCGGGCGGGATGCCGAAATAATGCGCGAACATGGCGCACGACGCGACGATAGCCTGGTTTGGCATGTCGAGTGTGACATGGTCGCCCGCCCACTGGGCGACGATTGCATGGGTCTCCATCGCATTGTGGTAGTGTTCAGGTGTTTCGTAGGTCACATCGACGGACAATTTTGCAGCGGAGTGCCCTGCCTCCAGATCGCCGTATGCCGTCTCGCCTGGTCTGCCAAAGGCTCCGACCTCCACCTTGTATGGCGTGTTGCCGTCGAGCCCGATGCGCGCCGGCAAGACTTCGTATCGCGGGTTCAAAAGCCTGACCCCTTCGGTCGCCGCCTCGATGGTTTCGGCGAGGACCATGGCAATCGGCCGGTTGTCGGGCGTTATCACTTCGACCACACCGGGATGGGCCAGTGCGGCGGCGGTGTCGAGAGAGGTCACCCTGCCGCGCGCGATCGTCGCTGGAGCGCAAACCGCGTGGAGCAGGCCATCCGGATGGTTGTCGGCCGCAAAGACCGCTGTGCCGGTGACCTTGGCGATGCCGTCCCGGCGGGTGGTGGACTGCCCGGAATTTAATCCGAAGCGGCTGGGAAATTGAATGGTCTCAGGCATGGATGGGATCTCCAAAAACAGACGCGGGAAGCGCCGGAATCCGCGCCGGCGTTCCGCTGGCGGCCATGGCCAGCGCGCGGATAACGGTGCGGCGGGCGAGTTCGATCTTGAAGCCGTTAACGCCCGAGGGCTTTGCCCCTTCGAGAAGTATTGCGGCGGCACGCCCATAGAGGTCCGGGCCGGGAGCTTGCCCGGTCAAGATCGCCTCGCCTTCGGCAGCGCGCCAGGGCCTGGCGGCAATGGCGCCAATGGCGAGGCGCCCCCCGGCGATCCTGCCGTTTTCGAACCGCAGGGCGGCCGCAACCGAAACAAGTGCGAAGGCAAACGATGTGCGCTCCCTGATCTTGAGGTAGCGGGCATGATGGCGGAAGGCAGCGGCTTCCACCGGGACGTGAACCGCGAGGATCAGTTCGCCGGGTTCGAGCAGGGTTTCTTTCTCTGGCGCGTCACCGGGCAGGCGACAGAATTCGGCGAGCGGTATCTCGCGCCTGCCATTGATCCCTTCGGTCTCGACAATGGCGTCAAGTGCCGCAAGCGCCACCGCGAAGTCGGACGGATTGGTTGCGATGCAGGCCGCGCTCCAGCCGAGGATGGCGAGGTTGGCATTCTCGCCGCCTTTGGCGGAACAACCGCTGGCGGGTTTGCGGCGGTTGCAGGGACTGTGCGCGTCCTGGAAATAGGCGCAGCGGGTGCGCTGCATCAGATTTCCGCCAACCGTCGCGGCATTGCGGATCTGCGCCGATGCCCCTGCAAGCAGCGCCTCGGCAACAATTGGAAACGACCGCGCGAAGTCTGCGTCATGCGCAAGGTCTGCGTTCCTCACCATGGCGCCGATGCGGACGCCGCCGCCGGGCAGCGTCTCGATACGGTCAAGACCGGGCAAGCGGTTGATGTCGATCAGCGTCGTTGGCCGCATCGCGCCGGTCTTCATCAGATCGACCAGGTTGGTGCCGCCACCGAGATAGGCGGCATCGGGTTGCCAGGCAGCGATTGCCCCGGCGACTGACGAGGGTCGGATATAATCGAAGCGGTTCATGCGGATTTCCTCGTCTCTCCGGCCGCCATGCGGCGGCTTGCGTCCACAACGGCTTCGGTAATGCCAGGATAGGCCGAGCAGCGGCAGAGATTGCCGCTCATGCCTTCGCGGATGCGCTCTGGATCTTCGCCCGCTTGGCCCTCGGCGATCAGTCCCACCGCACTCATGATCTGGCCCGGCGTGCAGTATCCGCACTGCAGGCCGTCATGCGCGATGAAGGCGGCTTGTACCGGATGTAACTTGCCAGCCTCGGCGAGGCCTTCGATTGTCGTTACGTCGGCGCCGTCGAGGGTGACGGCGAGGGCAAGGCAGGAATTGACACGCCTGCCACCGATCAAAACCGTGCAGGCGCCACACTGGCCACGGTCGCAGCCCTTCTTGGTACCGGGCAAGCCCAGCCGCTCTCGCAGAAGATCGAGCAGCGTCACGCGCCCGTCTTCCAGCGTCACATCACGGCGCGACCCGTTGACGATCAGGCTGATGGCATGGGACATTAATCCTCCACATGGATTGCAAAGTTTTTGGTCGACTGGTCCCGCATGCCGTGCGACGACAATGCTGGGTTTGAGTTCGCGATAGACTCGAGCAAGCCGCTCTGATGTGATAGATATACGGAGGATGCCTCCGTTTATCAAGGGGGTTCCTAATTAAAGTGCAGGAAGGCCACCGCAAGCCAAGATCGGACGCGCTTAAAAATCGTGAGCGGCTGATCGAAGCGGCCAAGGAGGTCTTGGGCGCGGGTGGGCCTGATGCCAGTCTTGAAGCTGTCGCACGCCGCGCCAGCGTCGGCATCGGCACACTCTACCGCCATTTCCCGACTCGCGAAGCGCTGTTTCAGGCCGTCTACCGCCACGAAATCGAGCAGCTGATCAGGCTGGCGGGCGATCTCGAACATGCTGGCGATACGGTGCAGGCGCTGCGCGCCTGGGCCCATGCCTATGTCGAGCTGGTGGCCACCAAGCGCGGCCTGCTTGGAGCGCTGGCGGTGGCGCTGACCGAGGCCTCAAAGGCCATGTATGCCGAACTCTCCGTCCGCTTGAAGGAAGCGGTCACGGTTCTTCTGGCGCGCGCCATTATGGCCGGAGAACTCAAGCCTGAAATCCGCGCCGACGATCTCCTCCAGGCGATTTTTGCCCTCTGCTACGCCCGCCAGCCCGAGGCAGGGTGGAAAGCCCAGGTGCTTCGCCTGCTCGACATCTTCATCGATGGGTTGAGGACGCGATAGTCCGGGCGGAAACCGGCATATGACGCTTTGCCGGTAATATTTTTTCGGTGATTCAAACAAGTTACATTCCAGCGAAGTAACTTGAATGCAGCGGCTGCAGCCTGGCGATTGCGTGTTCAACTGAACGCAGGTGCGTTCTCATCGCCGCGGCGGCATCCTTGGGGCTGCCTTTGTCAAGGGCGCGGGCGATGTCCTGGTGCTCGGCGATGATTTCCAATGTATGGGCCGGTACGCGGTTTGCCAGATGACCAATGCGGTCCCAGATCATCTTCACGCTCTGCACCGTCGTCCACACGCCTTCAAGCCGTGCCGCCCGGGCGATAAGCTGGTGGAAGGCTTCGTTGTCGAGGAAGAAGCTCCAGCTGTCGCCAACTTTTGCATGCTGCATTTGCCGGTCAAGATTATGCTTGATCTCCATCGATTGCTGTACGGTCCAGTGGCGTGCCGCTTCTTCGGCAAGAGCAGCCTCCAGCGCTGAACGGGCAAACTGTGCCTCGCGCACTTGCTTCAAATAAATGGGAGCAACGAAGGTGCCGCGCTGCGGAAAAATTTCAATCAGTCCATCTTCCGCAAGCCGCGTGACGGCAACCCTGACGGGCGAGCGCGACACACCAAACATTCCGCAAATCCGGTTCTCGCTGATTGCTTCATTGGGCGCGAGGCGGCAGGTGATGATTTCATTGCGCAGCAGCCGGTAAACCTGTTCGGCGGCCGGCAGATGGCGGTCGAGCGCAAAGCTTCCCTGGTCAACGCCTGCTGGTTTTGATGAAGCAAAGACCTTGTTCACATTCATGTTGCTTTGCACTGAGATGATCGCTCCGGCTCCCGCTTTTCCTTCAACTCTTGTCAGTCAGCAACTTGTATACTAGCATACCAACATCGGCGCAACGCCATCGTGCGCGAGCCGTTCAACAGGGAGGAAACCATGAAGAAAGCAACAATTCGTCTCGCGCTGTCTGCTGCAGCACTCGCCTTGACGGCTGGGCTGGCACTCGCCGGCGCCGACACCAAAGTGGCCCTGGTGCCGGGTGGGCCGCATCCCTATTTTGCCGCTTGGGAACAGGCCGGTGCTGACGCCGTAAAGGATTTCGGCCTTGGTGCCGCCGATTACCGCGTCCCCCAGAAATGGGAACTTTCGCAACAGAGCCAGTTGCTCGAAAGTCTGCTGACCCAGGGCTACAATTCATTCCTGATCTTCCCAGGTGATGCCGTGGGCACCAACACCGTGGTGCAGGAAATCGTTGAAAATGGCGGCCAGGCCCTGGCCCTTGCGGGATGCCTGAAAGACCCCACTCCGGCGCTCTTCTGCATGGGCACGGACACCGGCAACTCGGCCTATCTCGGCACCAAGGAACTGATCAAGGCCATGGGCGGCAAGGGCAAGATCGCCCACTTCACCGGCTTCCTGGTGGACCCCAACACGCAGCTACGCATTGACGCCGTGCAGAAGGCTGCCGATGAAACCAACGGCGCCGTGACCGTTGTACAGGTGATCGCCGACATCGACGCGCCACAGCCCGCCGAAGAAAAAATCAATGCTTATCTTGCCGCCAATGCCGCCGGCGTTGATGGCATCGTCACCACCGCATGGGTGCCGGCCGTGACGGCGGCCAACTCGCTGCGCAAGATCGGTGACAAGCGCATCAAGATGGTGGGCATTGATCACGATGAAGTGGTCCTGAAAGCCATAAAGGACGGCTTCGTCAACGGCACCATGCTGCAGAACCCCTATGGCCAGGGCTATATCGGTTCTTACGTCCTCGACAAACTGCGCTCGGGCTGCAAGCTGAAAGAGGATGCCCCCTGGAAATCCAATGCCCTTACCGGCAAATTCGTGGACTCAGGCACGGTGTATGTTGATGCGGCCGAGGTCGACACCTATGTCGATGCCATGCGCGGCATTTCAAAAACGCTTCTGGCCAGCATGGACAAGGACTTCCTGGCCTGCAATTAAACTCAACTGAGCAAGACCGGTCTGGCCGCGGCGTCCCTGTGGCGGGCGGACCGGCTTGCGCCATTGCGTGTTGTGATTTCCTATGAGCACATCCGGCGTGACCTACGTCAGCGAGACTGCCCGCCAGTCCCTCGCGCAGCGCGTCACCTTCAGCAGCGAATTCGGATTGGTGTTGCTCATCGCATTTGCCTTTGCCATTTTCGCTGGCCTGCTGCCCGGATTCATATCCCCGTTCAGCCTGTTCACCATCGGGCGCCAGGTCGGCATCGACACCATGATCGGGCTCTCCATGATGGCGGTGATCGTGACCGGCGGGCTTGACCTTTCGGTTGGCGCCATCGGCGTGTGCGCTGCCATGGCATTCGGCTGGCTGATTGAGCGTGCGGGCATTCCGCTGCCGCTCTGCATTCCCGCGGCCATTCTCTTTGGCGCAGGGCTTGGATTCATCAACGGCATCACCGTTGTGAAATCCGGCGTGCACAGCTTCATCATCACGCTGGCCAGCATGAGCATCTTCTTTGGCGTGATGATCTTTCTCAGCAAGGCGGAAGCGTTCCGCAACTTGCCTGCCCTTGTGCCGGCCTTTGGCAAATTGCGCTTTGGCGGCTTGGTGTCGGCCATGTTGGTGTTGTCAATGGTGGTTTGCGCGGCACTTTCCATCCTCTATCGCTATACGGACCTTGGCCGCCGCATGCTGGCCGTGGGCGCAAATCCACGTGCTGCGGAAATTTCCGGGGTGCGCACGGATCGTACCATCATGGCCTGCCATGCCCTTACGGGAGCACTCGCAGCACTTGCCGGCCTTATGGTGACAGCGCGGACCGGTGCTGCGGTTCCGTCAATGACCGGCCAGCTCGGGCAAGACTGGCTGCTGCCGGCATTCCTTGCGCCCGTCCTTGGTGGAACACTGCTGTCGGGCGGCAGGGTTTCCGTGCTCGGCACATTCCTCGGTGCGGCACTTGTCAACATCATCACCAGCGGCCTTTTGCTGATGCGCGTTGGCGAATTCTGGATCCTCGCGTTTCTTGGACTCTTGCTGCTCACGGCTGTGCTGACGGACCGTGGCCGCCACATATTCTTGCAGCGGCGAGGCATGATCTGATGAATCCCCCTTCCTCCGCACTGACACGCGCCCTTGACAATGACTGGGCTGGGCCCGCCGCTGTCAGCGTGTTTGCCATTGCGGTCATTTCGTTTTTCCAGCCAAGTTTTCTCACACCATTCAACATTTTCGTGTTGCTCTCGGCCATTGCCGTCAACATGCTGGTGGCGCTCGGCCAGCTGGTCATCATTGCCGTGGGGCAAATGAATCTCGCCCTGGGTTCCATTGGAGGGCTGGTCGCCATCAGCTTTGTCGCGATGATGGAACTGTGGGGATGGCCGCCACTATTTGCCATCATCGGCGGACTTGCCATCGGCGTCGCTGCCGGAATGGCCAGCGGTTTCCTGATTGCGCGCACCGGCATTTCGGCATTCATCATCACCCTGGCCGGCTTGCAGATGTTCAAGGGCATCAATCTTGGCATAACCAAAGCCCAGCCCTTCTATGGCGTTCCGCAAAGCGTGAAGGACTTCGGCAATCTGTCGATGATCGGACCCATACCATGGCTGGTTGTGCCAATGGTCATCGCCTCACTGGTGATCTGGTACCTGTTCGCGCGCTTGCGCATTGGCCGCTACATATTGGCCATCGGCGGAAACCGTCACGCCGCCGAACTCTCCGGCATCAATCTCGGCGCCAATGCGCAAGCGCGCG